>NZ_CP083668.1 GCF_020097835.1 Haloprofundus halobius | reverse complement strand
TAGTGAGATATATTTTTATATCCCCGATCACACCCCAGTAATCACGAAAAGTCAGATAGGCCAAGTATCACGGAGCAATACCACCCCAAACCCCCGTTGCGAGTGAGAGGACACCTGCGAGTGAACCCCCACCTTGCGAATGAGGCAGTAGCTTCAATTTAGAATATCTTCCACCACCCCCGTTGCGAGTGTACCCCCCGTCTGCGAGTGAGGAGACCCAGTAGGAATCGAAGCTACTCTCTTGTCCAGGGAGTCGTCACTCCCCCATTACAAGTGAGGAAAGGTCTGCGAGTCAGTAACCAACGACTGAAGTCGTGGGCTTGTCAGTGGACTCCCCTTCGGCCTCCGTTACGGAGTAGGCGGAGAACTCGCCGTTCAGGTTCAGCGTCCCTGACGTCAGCGCACACTGACAGGGTGCACCTCCACCCGAAGACTTCTGCCCCGAGTGGAGTCTCTTGAGAAGTTTACGAGCGATGTTCTTGCTCGCATTGTAGTCAGCATTCAGTTCGTACTCGCACTTCTGGCACACGAATTGGTGTTTCGACCGCCGATTCGACTCGTGCGTAAATCCACACGACGAACACCGCTGAGACGTGTACGCAGGACTCACCTGCTCGACCTTAATGCCGAACATCTCGGCTTTGTATTCGACGTACTGGTAGAGGCGTTGAAACGCCCATGTGTGGAATCGCTTTGCACTAACCATTCGCTTGCGAATGTCGGTTAGGTTCTCGAACGCGATGTGTGTACAGCCGTGGTTGCGGGCTTCTTCAAGAATCTGGTTTGAGGCGCGATGCAGTTCGTCCTGCATCCAGCGGTGTTCTCGGTCTTTCATCGACTGAATCGACAGGTGTGCCGACCGCGTACCTGCCTGTTGCATCGACCCACGAATCTTCTCGAACTCACGGCGTCGATGATTCATCTCGTCGGAATTCCCGATGAACGCGCCAGTCGAAGTCACAGCGAGCGAGCCGTCCACGTTGAGATCAACGCCAAGAACTGTTCTGTGCTTGGGATCAGAAGAAGTCGTGGACGACTCATCGCTTTCGATTCGACGCATCCGTGCATGGAGGTAGAACGACTCTGTGGGGCGGTCGTACTGTAACGTGGACATTCGGAACTCGTAGTCCTCGTTCAGCAAGTACTCGCCAATTGGTGTTCCCTCGGGGTCATCGGGAATCACGTAATCACACTCAACGCGACCGTTCACTGTAGACAGCGAAACGTGGTCGCGGTGGAACGTCGCAGAGCGTTTGTCGTAGACAACGCTCCACGCATCGAAGTGTGGTTGACTCGTGTTGTCGCCTTTTTTGAGACGGGCGACGCCGCTTTTGGTGGCCTCGATAGCACGTCGAATCCCTTTCTGGACGAGGTTAGCGTGCATGTAGTCCGTATCTTCACGGAGTTGGTCGTAGAGAGCGTTTTCAGCTTTCTGTTTCGAGGTCACACAGTAATCGTTCGGGTGTCTCCACGCCCACTCTGCGGTGGTGTTCGCACAGTGGAGGAACTGATTTTTGGTCTGATGGAGGGCGTCGCACCGCTCTGTGGGTACGTCGAGTTTGACTTTGACGGTACGAATGACCTCCATTGGTAATTCACATATTGAACTATCTATTTATAATAGTTTAGATTGACGTGGGGGAGTCGGACTGCTATCGCTCGTGGATAGGTTCGAGCCTTGTCGGATTCCTCCCACGTCATCAGAACTCAAAGAGTTCTGATTGGCTAACAAGACGCCACGCGTCTTGTGAACGGCTAAAGCCGTGGGCTTCCTCCTTGCATCTCTGTGAACCCCATGTCTGCGAGTGAGCAAGCGGACACGCTCTAAGAAAACCCCCCTTGCGAGTGTACCCCCTATCTGCAAGTGAGGAGATTGGAATAGAATCGTTCAGAATTGTTTAGAAACTAGATTACATTCTCCTAAAAGTGAATATAAGTTGAAAAACTCTGTTGGTCATGCTTACATTTTGGATTTAATCTGATCGATGTAGCTCTGAAGGGTTGAGTGAGCTCCTTCGAGTTCTGAGATAGGGGTGTTTAGGTCAATTGCGAGCTTCCACTTGTTGGTTGTGCCCTCACTCGGACCACGCCCATAGTGCTTCTTCTCAAGCAAACCGGAGCCTTGGAGATCACCGAGTTTGTCTTCGTAGGTCCGATACGCAAGGCATTCGAGATCGTGTTCGCTCGTCGCCCTCTCGTAGGTCGCGTAGAGAGTGGCGGTCTCAATCCATGGTTCGCCTTCGATGGTACGTTCAACGACATTCAGGAGAGCGATTTGACGCTGTGTAGGGGCGGAGACGATTCCTTCGGAAAGCGCCTGCTTCTCGAGGAACTCGTGGGCTCTCTCGACGTGGGCCTCCTGCACCGTGCTATCTTCTTCATCGTCCGCGAAATCACAGGCATGAGAAAGCAGCTCAAGTGCGTGGCGGGCGTCGCCTGTCTCCTTGGCTGCGTAGGCCGCACACAAACTGATGGCTGCTGGGTCTAACACGTCTGACTGGAGTGCCTCGTGCGCCTCTTGGCCGTCGAAGTAGGTGTCCTTCAGTGCGTTCACCGCGCGTCGCGCAAGGATATCGCGGAGTTGATTCGCGTCGTAGGAATTGAAGTGAACCTCCCGTTTCCCAAGCGATGAACGGACGTCCTCGCCAAGATTTTTCCGGAAGTTAAGATCGTTCGTGATACCGATAAGACCGAGCCGGATACCTTCGATCGACGCTCGCGAGAGTTCGTAGAGAATATAGTCGTCATCGCCGATTGCGTCGAGTTCGTCGAGAACAAGAATGACGGTCCCACCGACTTCCTGGAGTTCGTCGACAAGCATATTGAACAATACTTTGCGTGGGTAGCCAGCCGGTGTGTCTTCGCCAGGACCGGACTTGATTTCACGGAGCGTTTTCACAGTGTCGGCGAGCACTTGATAGGAACCGTTTGCACCCTCGCAGGAGACATGAACAACGGTGAGGTCGATGTCGTTCTCTTCTGCGTAGTGTTTGAGTTGCGCGGTCTTTAGGTCGATTCCCACAGTCTTGCCCTGTCCAGTTGGGCCGTAAACGAGGACGTTCCTCGGGGTACCGTCCATGGTGACCGGTTTGAGGGCTTGGTGAAGTTGGTCGAGTTCCTCTTGCCGTTCAGGTAGGTCGTTAGGTTTGTAAGTATCTGTACTGGGGTCCAGCGCATCCACGTTCTCGTAAATGGTTTCGGTTTTTCCGAATTCTTTCATACATTGGTCCATCACGCAAATACACATAAAACCCCCGTTGCGAGTGAGGGGTGGCTTGCGAGTGAGGAAGTTAAAGGCGGTGTTTGCGAGTGAGAACAACGGGGGGAGGGGGGGTTTGCGAGTGAGAACGCAAAAAAGAGAGGGTGGGGGTTTGGCGTGTCGATACGAAAAGAACCCTAAGTGGCGGCTACGTATGGCGATTTGAGCACTTGTGTTAAAAGAGGATTTCATGTCGAGTCGAAATCGGTCTATCGCGTCCATTATATACTTTACTATTAATGTAATTGTAGTAAGTAGTAGTAAGATGAGAAATCAGCCGCCGTGGCGCGATTTTTCCTGAACATCACTTCCGTGATCGATGGGCGAAAAACCGTAGTTTATACATGCGAAATGGTAAAAGGTAGATACCCCGTCCTATTGGTTCACCGTCGCTCACTCGCAACAACCCCCTCTCCCCGTCCGTAATCGAGTAGTTTCGACTTGTACGAAGCGAGGTCGATAGAGCAAACACTTGAGACATCATTACTGAGCGATTGACGTCCCAGATGTAGGTCACGTTAATGGCAACAACGCTGCTTGTCATTGACCCAGACTCAAACGCAAAAATCAAGCAGAGATATTCGCTCTACAAGGTGCTTTGGTCGATGATGGGTATGGACATACTCTCTGAGAGGCGCATCCGCGACCATATTAACACGCTCAAGATGTTCGGGCTTATCGATTCTCAGGTGACGCGGAAGCCGGACGTTCATTTATTCGCTTGTTGATGAACCACGGACAATCATCGAAACATTCCAGGTGGCCCTCGTCTCAAAAGTCGGGTTCCCTTCGTCTACCCAGAATTTACTCAATCAGTATGAGTCATCGACTCATTGCGGGATTTCAGAGTGAACTGGGCTTCTGAACGCTGAATACACTTACAATCCGGGGGGTCAAAACACGAATTAGTATCTATTTAGGAGAGTAACTTCCATAGATATTTATAAAATATTGATCTAGGTTGGATAACAATGTTTGATTTGACTGGATTCCAGCGTGACCTTCTGATTGTCACAGCGGGGTTAGACGAACCGCATGGTCTCGCAATCAAAGAAGAGATGGATAATTACTACGAATCAGAAATTCATCATGGACGTCTTTATCCAAATCTCGATACGCTCGTCGAAAAAGGTCTGATCAAAAAGGGACAGGCCGATAGACGAACAAACTTCTACATTCTCACAGAGAGAGGTGTGCGTGAACTAAACGCACGGAGCGACTGGGAAACCCAATATGTTGACGCCTGACTAAACTGATAAAACGAAACAACCCTACTTGTCCATCTCTTATTCAGTCGTTTGAATCAACCGGGCCTTTGTATTTTGAACGTATCTTGTCGCCTTCACGCCACTGCCAGTAGTAGTAGCGATTGTCGTTGATCTCCTTAATGGTGACCGTCGCCTTCGAGGGAACGTCATCCGGAAGGTCCTCTGGTCGCTCTTCGACTTCTTCGTTCTCTTCGTCTTCCGCTAGTCGTACCTCTCGCTCACGGTATTCAGCGAGTTCCTCGGTGTACTTGGCGACGTGTCGAAGGAGTTCAGGCGTGTAATCGTCAAGTATGTCGATGACGTCGGTGGGAAGTCCCTGTGGGGGTTTCGGTGGCTCGTAGGACATGGTAACTCAACCCGTGTTAACCAACAAAGAACGTCAACAACATAGTATTGTTGGTTAAGAATATGCCTGACTGTTCTTCGTCAACTCTATCCTCAGGTGTAACTCTACTCAAAACTACTTTATAAATTAGTTTCGTACTATGTTACAACGTGCTGCGACGAATCGAACTTGAGGTGCTCGCTGCTGTCGAACGTGGCGACACGATCTCCGAGCTCGCGACGAAGTTCGACCACAGCAAGAGTTACCTCTCCCGTGCTGTCGGTGAACTCGTTGAGAAGGGCTTGGTCTACACGGAATGTGACGGCCGCCGGAAACGAGTCATCCCGTCAGATGCTCGTGCCGTCGAACTCTACCAGGACCTCGTCCGTCAGCACTCACACATCGAATTCCCTGAGCTGTTGACCGGCAAGGCACTTGAGGTGCTGTACTACCTCGACGAGCTGCGAACTGTCTCCGAGATCGCCGACCGGAGCGACAACTACCGCAACACGGTCAACCGCGTTCTCAAACGGTTTCGCGACCGGAGTCTCGTCGGGACGGACGACGGCCGCTATGACTTCAACGCCGACTTCGACCGCCTCCACGAGTTCGCACGTGAACTCGCACACCATCTGCATCGCCAACGCCTAGAATCCGTCGCCCGAAGGGCACGATTCTCTGGGAGGACTACGACGAATTCCTCGCCCAGGCCGAGACGGAGATTGACGCAGAGGGGCTCCACGAAACCGGTCTCGCTCGGTTCGCGGCGTTCGACCTCCAGTTTTTGCTGACCCGCCACCGCTACTGCCTCTACTCCGAGGACCTCGACGCAGTCTCGCCGGCGGAGCTCTGCTGTCACGCCCTCTTGATCGACGACGGCAGCCGCCACCGCTCGTACTGTCTCCTCCTGCTCAGCCACGTCGACGTCGACGAGGGGCACCTCCGAGAGCGAGCGGCGAACTATGACCTTGAAGACAAAATCGACGCCTTGGTCCGCTACCTCGAGACGCACGGAGAGGTCGACGACGACCGGCTCCCGGAGTGGAACGTGTTCCAGGAGCTGGCGGCTGACTACGAGGTGCGACTATTCTGAGACCGAACGTCGTCGCCAGCCGTAGCGTCTGCCAGCGTCAGTTCGGATCGTAGGGATTCGTTGCTGTATCGAGCCGATAGACATCCTCGACAGCGTCAAAATCGTCGTCAAACGCATACAGGTAGCCGAGTCCCTCGGTTTGCATATACGCCACAATGCAGGCATCGACAAAGGAGAGTGGTTCGTGTTGGCGGAATAGGGCCTTCCCCGTCGCGAGGGCGTCGGTGGTGAGTGAGTCGATGTGGAAGCGGGCGTTTTCTTCGATGCGATCGAGGAGATCAACGGCTGCGTCGTGGCCGGCGTGGGTCGTGAGGCCGTTGAGCGTTTCGGCGAGTACGTAGTCGAGAACGACTGCCTCCGGAAGCGTCCCATCGTCGATGCCTCGGAGCATCGGGAGTGCGGCATCGTGGGAACTATCTCGTTGGTATGCGGCGGCAAAGAGGACCGTCGTATCGATGAGTGCACGGGGCATTTACTCGACGTCGACGCCCCAGGCGTCGTGGTCGGTCGTCACATCGGTCGGCTCTTCACCAGCGTAGCCGTCGAAGTCGGCGAACGTGCCCGTTTGCTGTTGGATAACTCGAACTCGGATGCTCCCGTCGTCTTCGAGTTGCCAGCGGAGCTGGTCACCGTCGTCGATATCGAGTTCACGCCGAATTCGGGCGGGGATGTTTGCCTGGTTTCCAGACACCTTGCTTTCGGCGTCGATCCTGTCGCTGCTCATATCTCCCAGTAGGTGACCGGCCGTGAAAAGTCTAGTGTGCCGCCACACTACTTAGTGCTACAAGAGCGATCCCTATGAAGAGGACGGAGATCTACTCCAGGGTTGCTGGGAGCCGTCCGTCGGGCCTCGGAACACGCCCGCTTTTGATTTCGTGATCCACCTGACGCATATGCTTGCAACCACCTTCGGGTGTTCGTTGCTGCCAGTCGAGGCAGGTACACGACTCGCCGATGATATCTACTTCGTAACTGTTCCCGGACGCGGACTGTACCTCGTAGCGGCCACCTTTCGAGAGGAGCGAGACGTCCATTGCTTCGGCGACGGCACGCTTCGTGCGGGGCTCGAGATCGTTCTGCGACTGTGCGTTCTCGTCAACGACCAGCCGGTCACGAACGTCGCCCGTTCGGCCACCGTCCGGGGCGACGGCTTCCGCAGGGCCACTGAGCCGCTCGTGGAGCAACTCCTCCACCGGATGGCCTTCCGGCCACAAGTAGTGGACCTCGCGGCGCTCGCGATGGTCGTAGGAGCCGCACGCGGCTGCGCTCCCGGTCCAGACGCCCCAGGCCCCGAGCGCGGCCATCATGTCGACGATGTCACGGGGAACCGTCTGGTGGTCGTCCGGGAAGAACACTCGGAAGCGGGTACACGCCTCCTGCGGCGGGACAGTCTTCCACCAGTCTTCGCTGGAGCCCCAGCTGTGGAACATCGCATCGTCGCTCCCGTAGCCGACAGTCACGCCGTCGATCGGCGTCCAGTCCGACGGGAGGTGGTCCGCCTCGCCTTCGAGTACCCGGAGGACGGCGTATCGGAGGTACTCGTGGGCTTGGTTCTCTGTTGTTCGAGCGACCTGGTCGTGCTGCTCGCCGACGTGCTTGGTTTCCTCGAGGACTGTCGTGAGATAGCGGTCAGTCATCATTCGACGGAGGCCGAAATGCGCCTCCGCCCCTCCGCGGGCGCAGAAAAACTTCCAGTAGCTGGTAGCCCGCTTTCTTTATTCAGGACTGACTGTGGAACCACTGATAGATACAGGGCAAAGCGTTACCGCGGCGCTGATCTCTGGATTGACGCTAATCGGTGACGGCCATCAGTTGCTCTGATCTACGAGACCAGCACAGAGGTAGAGAACGGTAAAGCCCGCTCCAGCGGGCAGCAAACGGTTGCTCGGCCACGGAATCACTCCTCCCAGTTGGTTTCTCCAGCGTTTTCCGATGGACGGAGAATAGATGGTCCGATCGAGAGCGTTCGCTTGGCGAGTGTCGTGAGACGAAAAATGTAGGCAGCGAGCAACAACAGCGGCAATGCCGTGATCGTAAACGCGCCACTCACAACCCACGTTACATTGTCGATCCCCAGCATGTCTCCAGGAAACATCCCTGGGTTGGAGAAGAATCCCATTCCGGCCGCGATAGCCAGCGCGGGGAGTCCGAGATAGAGAATCTGCCGCGAGAGGTTGACGAGGTCCGATTCGAAGTATAGCGACTTGATGTGCTCTCGGACGGGGGCGAAGTACTGGAGGACAGCATTCACCTCGGCTAATGCCTCTTGTTGCTCGTCGGTGAGCGTGTCCGCGTATTCCTTTCGGATACGACGGAGCTCGTACATATGCCATGCGTAGTTGTAATCCAGTGCTGCTTGCATGATGGCGAACTCCCCGAACTGCACGTCACGGAGCTGTTCGTCGACGAGGTCGGCGTTCGACACCAGATTATCGACGAACTGCTGGACATCTACACGGAGTTCGTCGTCGTCGCTGTTCGTAATGACTTCGCCGGCCAGCTCCGCCTTGTCACTGCTCAACTCAACGAGTACCCGCAGGAACTCGCTCGGCTCAGGTGGACTAGCTGTGCCGAGAAAATCTTCGACGTCGTCACGGAACGATAGTTCGCCGTCCATCCGTTCACGCTGGTCGCCGAGTGGACCGAGTTCCTGGGCAAGTACGAGCTGACTGATCGTGACGACGAGCGTGACCGAGGTGGTGATCGAGAGTATCATCGTCTGAAAGGCTGAGCCGACTAATCCGGTGGCGCCCATCATTTCTCGCAATGACACGTCACCAAGCGTACTCAGCCCGATGATAGCGCTGAAGAGCCCGAGCGCCAGACCAGCGGTCAGCACATACCGGTTCAGATTGAGCAGGAATTTGAGACGGAGACGTTCATACCGCCTGTCAATTCGCTCGTACATCCTGTCATCCGGCGCTGAGTCACCCATCATAGCTATCTACACCCGTGTACGAGGCGTTGTGTCTCGCTTTCACCGGTTCAATTCTGATCACGGGCCGAGCGTAATCGAGTACCAACGTGTAGTAGTCTATCATACGCAACGAGTTCAATCTTCACAGGTCGAACGGATGGATTGAGGGCGCGGGTCATCAGCGTGCCAAAGGTGTGTCCATGTGCGATGGCTCAATGATAATTTGCAGGAGTGATTTACCGAATCCGATTCCTCTGTTTCGAGATTAGCAATGAATAAAGAAACGGCGTCCTATCTACTGCTTAACCAACAGAATGAAAGCAAGTATCCCTCTGTTAGTTAATTAAATTGGCGGGAGAGTCAGTCCTCAAGGACGTCGATGAGTTCTTCCGCTGTCTGACTGATCCGCCCGAGCCGTTCACGAACGATCTCGGGATCGTCCGACTCCCACGCAGCTAGGTAGAACGCCGATCCGCTGGTGTCGAGCCCGCAGTACCGGCCGACGACGTAAGCGACCGCCTCGGCCTCGACTTCGCGTTTCGACCGCTCGGTGCCGTCGTCGACGTCGAAGTGGAGCAGGGCATGCGCGTACTCGTGAATCAGCGTCCGCGCAAGGTCGGCATCGTTCTCCCGATCACGAACCTCCACGAGCGGTTGCACGTCGACGAGGCTCAGCTGCTCGCAGATGCCCTTCGCCTCCCCGTGCGTCCACTCCTCTTTTGGAACGACCCGAACCGTGACGCCGAGCTCATCAGCGACAGCAGTCAGTTGGGAAACCAGGTCGCCCGCGTCCCCGGTCGTTTCCGTATCGAGGTCAGCGAGCGGTTCACCCTCGGTCTGGGAGACATCGAACACCGGCGCGGACTTGAACCCGACCAGGCCTTCGGACCACTCCTCGAGCGGCGTCTCGTCGTACTCACAGTCATTGTTCTCGTGGTGGCTCGGCGAGTTTTCGCATTCCGGGCAATGTTTGGTGATGATCGGCGCCCAGATCCAGATGGCTGACTCACCCTCCTTGACGTGGCGATCGAACTCCTCCTGCCACGTCCGGTAGCCCGCCACGCGGGTAGCTTCGGGACACTGGCGCTTGATCAGGAGCGTGTTCCGGTAGGAGTAGTCGTGGAACCGACTCTGGACGTCGAGCCATTCTTGGAACTCCGCGCTGGCCTGCGCGTTGTCGACGTCGGCGACGAGGTCGTCGATCCACTGTTCGATGGTGCTGTTCATCTCGTCTGATCGTGTGTCGGTCTGCTCGAAGGAGACCGACGAATCACTGGTCGTAGCCATTGTATTCACCGAATCGAGTTCACGGCAACTGCGGCAGTTCAGAACGCGCCGCACCCCTCAGGGGCGTATAAAAACAGTCTCTATACCGAAATTAACGATTTCAGCCACTCTGCAATGGGGATACTTGCAGTACTGGTGCTACTGGTTAGTCACCGGTGGGGACTTACGCCTGCTACTATCATCTCTACAAAATGAGAGGGCATGGGTTGATGGATGTCGGCAGTGGTCGTCTCTCAGCAAATCTATGACCGCGCTCTCGAAACAGTGGATCCAGCACAATCAAGTCGGTATCTACGCCGTTGGGGTCATCCTCGCAATTGCTGTCGGCCTTGGCCTCCCGAGCGCGAGCTCGGTTCTGGAACCGCTCATCAACCCCGTGCTCGCGGTGCTGTTGTACGTAACGTTCCTCAAGATCCCGTTTGTCAGGATTCGTCGAGCGTTTCGGAACGGCCGGTTCATGGCTGCGGCGCTCGGGATGAACTTCGTGGTCGTCCCGATCGTCGTGTTCGGGCTCACGCGATTTTTTCCACAGGAGCCAGTCATTCTCGTGGGAACGTTTATGGTCTTGTTGACGCCGTGTATCGACTACGTCATCACGTTCACCGAACTCGCGGACGGTGATGCCGAGCAGATCACAGCCGCGACGCCGACTCTGATGCTCATCCAGCTGCTGTTGCTCCCGCTGTATCTTTGGCTATTCATGGGCCAGCAGGTGGCCGAATTCATTGAGGCCGAGCCGTTCATCGAGGCGTTCGTTGTCATCATCGCGCTGCCACTGACGTTCGCGTGGGTGACCGAATACTGGGCGGAGCGCTCCAGTCGGGGCGAACAGTGGCAGGAGACGATGGGCTGGTTGCCGGTACCGATGATGGGGGCGACGCTGTTCGTCGTCATCGCCTCCCCGCTGCCGCGTGTGCAGGATTCGATTGGACAGATCGTGTCGGTTGTCCCCGTCTACGTGGCGTTCCTCGTCATTATGCCACTGCTCGGACGGCTAGTAGCCGGACTACTGGGGATGGATGCTGGTGAGAGTCGAGCGCTCGTGTTCACCTCCGTAACGCGAAACTCGCTGGTTATTCTCCCGCTGGCGCTCGCGCTTCCGTCGGGCTACGCGCTCGCACCGGCAGTCATCGTTACTCAGACGCTCGTCGAACTAACGGGGATGGTTGTCCTCACGCGAGTCGTCCCGGCCTGGTTGGTCCCGAATTCACCCGACCAGTTCCTCGATACCGATGTCGGGCAGAGTGATTGAGCCACGCTCGACAGGCTTCCAGTCCTCACCTGGCTCCGGACTCCACCAATCGACTTTGTAGGCGCCCGGTGCGCCGAAGACCTTCACGCGTGCCGACCTATCAGGCAGGTCGCGACGCAGTTTTTCGTCGACGTGGAGGTTCCAGGTCGTGGCTGAATCGAATGCGGTGCCGCTCGGTTCGTGAACGAGAACTTGGTCTTCAGGAACGGATGTGACGACGTCCGCCTTCTACGGCGTGATGAGCACAATCTGTGTTCATTCAAACGGACGAATCCTTTTCTGCCTACCAGACGATTGTTACTTTATGCCAGTAGCTCCTTCCCCCAGCGAAATATTCGACAGAGCAGTCGAGGAGGGCGAACGGCGCCTCGACCAGTCGATGCTTGAACTCGTCGCGACGAGTTTCATCGCTGGATTCACCATCGTCTTCGGTATTGCGGCACTCGGCATCGTCCACGCGCTGGTCAAACCTGAGTTCGGCGATGTTGCCACGATTGCTGGCGCGCTCATCTTCGGCGTAGGCGTTGTCTTCCTGGTCATCGGCCGTGCGGAACTCTTCAACGAGAACTTCTTCGACCCGGTGGCAAAGGCAGTCGATCAATCCGGGTCGTGGATGGTATTCCCGCTTTTCCGTCTGTGGGTCGTCACCTTCGTCGTTAACCTCATTGGTGGCATTCTCTTCGCATTGGTGTTCGCCGTTGATGGAGTGCTTCCGACCGGTGCTGGGGCCGCGTTAAGTACGGTAGCCGAAGAGCTTGCCGGCCGAGGAGTCATAGCCGGGTTCGCAAGCGCTATTGTTGGAGGTGCCCTCGTGACCCTGCTCTCGTTTCTTCTCGAGGGAGTCAACAGCGTTCGGAGCCGCATTACGATGGCCTATATCGTCGGTGTCTTGCTGGCTCTCGGACCCTTTGACCACGTGATCGTTACCACACTTCACGTCGTTTTCGGGATTCTCTTCGGGGCCGACGTCGGCTACGGGCTAGTGGCTGAAATTCTCGTCGTCACGACTGCGGGGAATCTCGTCGGCGGACTGGGATTAGTTACGGTCACCCACATCGCCCAAGCAGTAGGCGCAGAGGAATAGACACCCTTTATTCACCACGGCTCTATGAACATCAATGACATCTTTGAGAATCTACTACGGTACGCTGGCACGTCTTCTTAGCGGTTCATTCATCGCAGAACCTCTGCAGCAAACAGACTCGTTGTGCTGACTATCCTCTCTGTATCTCGCACACAGTTTCTGACTGAACTCTGGTAGTTTGTTCAGCTGCTGGATAGAGAGCGCATATTCAACAGCTCGTAGGAACAGCTCGGTGAGATTTCGATTTGGTACAGACGAATACTATCCACTTCAGCACCTGTCTCGTATTTCGAATCAATTACTCCGATGTGTAGGTCGCCTCGATAACGACTTCGTCCTCGTGATTGAGTAGGCGTACTGTTTCTTCTCCGTCTTCAAGCACTAATTCAGGGAGAGCAGCGTCCCGATAATACGTTGGGGGGTCGGTTAGGGCAACGCTGTCACCCGCTCCCTGACTAACAATAGCCACCGTACTCTGTGCTTCGAGGGATAATCCCCCAGTAAGTGTGTATTCATAGCCTGAACTATATGTGAGCGTGTAGCCGCTGACATACTGGCTTTCTCCGGAAATATTCGTTATCTGTATCCGTTCTCGGACGGAATCCGCCGTGTCTCCTTCTTGTTCGGCGAATCCAACCTCAAAGTCGGACTCATTACCAGTCGGTGTTTTTGACCTCGTGCGGTCATCTTCATCGTCGGTAGCAGTACTCAGACACCCAAGGAGGAGGTTAGAGAAAGCAACTCCAACCGTTGCGAGGACTGTACGCCGTTCCACACTTTCAATCAATCAGTACTCGGATATATACTTTCTCTAAGATCTACACGCTCTTTGTCCTACCCAATTTGCGCGAGACGCACACCCACCTACCAGCCTATTTGGCCAGGTTTTGTAAATTCATCGTCCGAATCCTTGCTGCATACACCCTCTGTATCTTGCACTCCGTTACTGACCGCGATTGAGGAGTTCGCTCACCGACTGCTGAATACAGCGCGCGAATGTTGCACAAGATTCGACCCGATTTGTGAAAGTGGGGATCGCCCAGGAGAATAGCAGACCTTTACAGCTGGAAGCCAACAATACGGACGATGGCTACCGAGGCCACGTTCACGGTTCCGTCAGACCAGCTTCCCTTGGGGACAGTGTTCCACCAGCTGCCGGAAGCGAAGGTTGAATTGAAGCGAATTATCCCCGCACGGGACGTGGTGATTCCCTACTTCTGGGTGCGGGGGACTGAAGTCGACGACATTGAGAGTGCATTCACCGAACACCCGGAGGTAACCAGATACTCTTGAACAGGTAAGAGCTCACCGCGATAACGGTACTCACTTACGGTCGGAACGACCAGCAGCGGATGATACGGTGGGGTTCGTTCCCACTACGAGGGACAGGTATGACCAATTCATCTGAAACGGATAGCCAGCTCACTTCCGCCGACGACCGGGCGCCAATCGCTGTCCGCGTCGGTAGCGCAGTCGAGGCCCTTGATCCGGCGTACTTTGGGTTCGTTATGTCCACTGGAATCGTCTCAATCGCGTTTCGAGAGCTAAACATCGCGATAGTCGCCCAGTCCTTGGCGATTTTCAACGTCGGTTGTTACGGGCTGCTCCTCGTTCTGTTCGCAGCGCGGCTGGCGGCATTTCCCGACCGTATGCTCGCGGACCTACGGGATCGGGAGCGTCATTGGGGGACACTCACGTTCATTGTTGCGACGAATACCGTTGGCACGCAACTGCTAGTCTTTTCTGATGCGATGTGGGTAGCGACCGCGCTCTGGGTAACGACGGTAGTCGCCACGCCTCTGTTGTTGTACTATCTATTTGCGACTGAGTTCATTGGAGCACGTAAAGCCGACGTAAGCGAACGTATCGACGGTGCCTTCCTGTTAGTGATCGTCTGTATGCAATCGCTCGCAGTTCTCGGAGGGCTGTTGGCCGACGCGTTGCCAGCCTATGCAGATGTGACCGTCCTGCTGAGTATGAGCTACTTTGGCTCGGGGTACGTCCTGTACTTTATTGTTATCACCGTCGTCACCTATCGACTACTCGACGGCGCAGTTCAACCTGACGACTGGACCGGTCCGTACTGGATCATGATGGGCGCGGCGGCGATTACGACACTTGCCGGGACGACACTCGGTCCGCAGTTGGAGTCGGTGCCGGGGTGGGCGCCGTACGCGCCAGTGATTGTCGGCGTCACATTTCTCGCGTGGGCGATTGCCTCGTGGTGGATCCCTCTCCTGTTGACCCTTGATGTCTGGAAGTTCCTCACTGACGATATCGAAACACGAACACCGGGGTGGGTCATACTCGTTCCGTGGTCACGGCTCGGGTTCGGTCGACGGCTCCATACGTACGCGCCGACCGCGTGGGGGCGAGTGTTCCCGATGGGCATGTACACCGCCTGTACGTTGAACCTCGCCGGGATTGGTACATTCGGGTTGCTCTCCGTCGTACCAGCGTATTGGGGGTGGTTCGCGCTGGGCGTGTGGGGGTTAACGTTCGTCGGAATGGTACGGGCGGTCCTGCGGGTATTCCTAGGGAACCCACCGTCGACGACGACTTCGAAATCCGCATAGTGACAGGGGAAGGTGGGAGACGTGAACGAGAACGATACCGAGAACGAGAAGCGACTTCAGGTCGGTCAGATGTTCGCGCTGTTGGGATAGTAGTGGAGCACGTCGTCGCGCCAGCCCCCCTTCCCTTTGTCGATGTCGTCGATGAAATGGAAGTGCAAGCGCGAAGACACCCACTACGTTCCAGTTGACCCCGCAGGGACGACCAAAGAGTGCGCGGCGTACGGTGTTTCGACGGACAAACCGCTGTGGGTTCGCGAACACTCTTGCCCGGGGTGGGGGTTCACACAGATGCGAGGCGGAAGCCCACGACTGAAGTCGTGGGTTACTGACATCGGATAGAGGTCCGAATGCGGCGTGGGATATCTTAGACCGCGGACTCAAGCAAATAGGCACGGGCTGTGCCGAATCAACGCCTGCGGAGACTGCGCTCCATAATTCCGTTTTCAATATTTCGTTATTCTTCTTTAAACTCCACGCGTGGTACGAATGGGCCAAAGTCAGCGGTCCGTGATGCTATTGAGGCGATGCGGAGTGTGTAGACGAGTAGTACAATAAACGGGAGGAAAACAAAAGTGACGACAAAGCTGACGATAAGTACGAGTCGATTCAATGCGACGGCCGTCTCAATGATTATCGGATACGTCATCATGAAAATTCCACCGCCGAGCAGCGTTGGGAACCCGACAATCAGCAGAAGCTTCGAGAGATGCGCGAGTTCGTACTGCATATATAGCGTTTTGAACGTTTGCCGAGCGATAGCGAGATGTCCGAGTAATTCGATGAGTATGTCGAGCGTTTCCAAAACGTCGCTTGAGAATCCATCGGCATAATGTGTTCGAATCCGTCTGGCAGCGTATAAGTGCCCACCATTGAAATGCCCAAGCAAAGCCGATAGAGCGTCGAACGTACCAAAATCCGCGTCTACAAGCGACTCTGAAACAAGTTCGCCCTCGGTTGTGACGGCGTTGATGAAATCACTAACATTTTCGGCACGGTCTGGATCATTAATTTGATTTATATCCATTTGCAGCTTTTCGGTCTGAGCGATGACGGAATCGACAATCAGTTGTAGAAAATCGGCTGGTGCGGCTGGACTAACTTCCGTTTCCGTCAATTCTTCGACTTCTCTACGAAAGGTCGTTAAAGACTCGAACCGTTCCTCGAGACCACCGGGCCAGCCGAGTTCTTGTGAGAGGACCATTTGATTGACTGCGAGAACAATCGTAATAAACGGCAAGGTGCCACCGACAATTGCCGCGACGAGCGTCGTGGCGGCGCCGGGATCTGTGACCGGGATGTAGCCGGCGAACCCAATGGTGGTGCACACACCAAATACAATAACCACGAACAGCCCAATGATAGTGTATCGATTTCCATCAAGCATTATCCACCGTTTGATGGGGGACTCTCGAAGTCGCTCGTGGACGAGATCACTTCGAGTATCATCCTCATCGATTTTCTCGTCTGTTCCAGTGCTATACTGATCCGAACTCATACCGTGTCTATAAGCGTCTACATAGAAAAATATACATTTTCGCCACCAGTTTGATAATCAATAAAAATACAATAAAATAATTTGGATAGTTGAGAGGGCTATGATTATCATACCAATAAGGAACATTATTCCTGCAATATGATATTCAAATCTACTAAATGTTGTCACGAATCTTTCTATGATTCCATTCAAATGTTGGACCGTATTCCCATTCGCATCTCGTCGAAGTGTGATAATACGTAGATAATGAGAGGCAATGTTGAGTATGGCAAACCCAATTATTATTAATGTTATATAAATTACTGGATCAGTCTCCCATGAATGTGAAATTGTGAAATAAGTATATTCAATTATCTCAGATATTTTTTTAATTATTAAATATACAGTTAAAGCTAGCGAAATGATTATCGTATGAACCCACGCGGTTTGTAATTCACTTTGGGCTTGTAGAATGGGTTCAATTTGTGGGGGTTGGTCATCTTGGTCCATTGATATTGTACCACTTTTCCACTTTATATAAGGGTTGTTTTGAAATTGGGTGTTGAAGAGAATGGTAACTGGTTATCCTGTTGACTCTTTTTCTGAGGGAGATCTCTTAATGCCAACTTCATGCGGGTACTCAACGGAAATACGCGCTCGCCCACTGATTTTATCGAAGATAAGATTGGTATGTGGATATGCCATCTCGACACCAGCATCGTCGAGTTCTTCTCACACGCTTTTGTGTATCTTTGATCGCATTTCGATGGGAAGATACGGTTTTTCGACCCAGAACGGAAGTTCTATTTGCACACCATGATCACCGAATTCGGTGATGAACACCCTCGGTTCTGCGGGACATTTGATTTCACCCAATCTAATTGCGGGGTCACCTTCGATACGTTTGGTTGTTCGTTCCAAAAGTTGCTGAGCCTCAGTCAGATCGCCTTCGTATGTCACGGTGAATTCGATTGTCACCCGTGTCCGCTCACCGTTTGCCGAGTAGTTGATCACATCTCGTAGGTAACGATCGATGGCCCCGAATCAGCCAAGTCCCGAGTCTAGAAAACGGGCCCAGCCACTCTCCTATCTCGAACTAACTACGGCGACAGCAGCATCGGCGTTCCTGATGATATATTCGGATGTATGACCGAGGAAGGCCCGACGGGAAGTTGGCCGAATACTTGTCCCCATGACGATGAGGTCGTCCCTGTGATCAGAAGCGAGTTCGACGAGTTCATCTTCCGGTTCACGGTCTGTGACAACCACGTTTGTCCGGATTTCGGCCCCCATCTTACGACCGAGCTCAGCCTCTTCATCAACGATTTCCTCGCCAATTTGTCGGGCCTCTCGGAGATCGGGTTCTTCCATAAACCGGTCTCCAATCCTTGGCTCATTCACTACGTGGACGATTTCGACCAATGCGTTACGATCACGAGCGATCGCAAACGCAACCTCAGCAGCATGTCGATTGAATTCGGCACCGACTGTTGGTAAGAGGATGCGTGATATCGATTCCTCGGCCAATCCTTCAACACCGTCAACATTAGCGTGAACAGCCATCACGGGACAAGGAGTATCCTGGATAATCTCGTCGACGAGATCCCCCAGCGGTGGGTCGTTTGGTTTCGCGCCGCGCTCAGCAGTCCCTATCGTCAGCAGATCATAGTCTCGCTTGGCCTCTTTGAGGATTGCCTCTTTCAGATTCGGATTTTCGTTGCGTGCGATTCCACGCATCGATCGTTCACCTGACGGATCGAACTGTTGGTCCATCCGTTCCAGACAGTCGCTGGCTTCTGTAGGGATAGATTCTTCCGCCGTAGTGTCACTATCTGTTATATCTTGTTGACCCTTCGACCGTCGGAACAATCGCAGGCGGAGACGATCTATGAATCCCAGTTGTTGGTCCTCCTCGCCGGCCTGCAGGTACATCGCGGTAACGTCAATTTCGGTGTCCTGAGTCATATGCCCCAATAATCTCGCCCCGTATTGCGAGTCTACGCTACATCGGGTCGGCTGAAGTACCGTGGTCATCTGGCCGAGGAAGCTCTCGGCCTGTTGTTGTTCTCGCTCGAGTCGCTTGCGTTCCTGTTCGGACATCTCCAGTCGCGGGATGGTTTTCCGGAGTAGGGGTGGTGCCATGAGCGACGTCACGATCGCAATCATGACGATAATACTGTACATCTCGACTGTCAACACCCCCAACCCGAGACCGATCATCGCGACGATAATCTCCATCGCCCCCCGAGCGTTTAGCCCGGCTCCCATCGTGATTCCCTCCCAGTGACCCATTCCGGCTGCAATCGAACCGACGTACGAACCGACAAATTTCCCGACGATCGCGATTACGAGCGCAGCTGCACCGACTCCCAAGACAACTGGGTCTGCCATTGTTGAGAGGTCCACCCGCAAGCCCGCTGTCGCGAAGAAGATTGGAGCGAACACCCCGAGAGTCACCATCTCGAACGTGTGCTCGGCTTCGTAATCGAATCGGTTGACCTGGCCGACAAGAATTCCAACGACGAAGGCTCCAAGTACCGCTTCCAGGTGAAGGTAGTGTGTAAAAGCACCGACACCAAGCGCCAATACCATTACAGTAGTTATCATCGCCACCTGTCCCCCGATGACGTCGTCAACCCACCTCAGGAGCCATCGCACCGCTCGCTGTCCCACAGTGAGACCAACGCCGAGGAAGATCACGAGATAGAGAATTGTCTGTCCGAGACTCGTCAATTCGATCGTTCCCGCCTCGGCCAAGCCCGCTACGAGCGCGAGCAAAATCCACCCGATTGTATCGTTGATCATCCCGACTGCGAGCTGCATCTGGCCGAAATCCCGCCGAATGACCTCCATATCCATCAGGATCTTTGCGATCACTGGCAGTGCTGAGATCGAGAGCGCAATCCCCACGAAGAGACTGAAAACCAGTCGTTGACCTTCCCCAGCAAGAAAACGGTCGGGAAGGACCCAAGCGAATCCAAACCCCAGCACGAACGGAACTATGATGCTTGCGAGGGCGATGACTGTGGCATCAACTCCCCGGCTGACGATGAGGTCGAGATCGGTTTCCAAACCGGTGAGAATGATGAGCATTAGTAGCCCGATCCAGGAGACCACCTCGATCAGATGGAACTGAGGATCGACAGCCGTTCCTGATTCAAAGATTATGCCAAAGACAATCGTGACCGAATCGAGAAGTGAAGGGCCGAGTAGGATACCTGCTAAAAGCTCTCCAACAACCGCAGGGAGGTCAAATCGTTTCGCAATTTCTCCGAGAGCCCGTGCTGTGAACAACAGTAACGTAAGCATCACGAAGACCCACAACAACTGTGCGTGGGCAATCGGCTCGATGACTCCACTTGCGTCGTTCTGTAATAGTATGTTTGGCACCGTTACGGCTGAGGTGTGTGGGTCGAGCATTTGGTTACTAGAAAGTTTGTGAGCGCACGTAGTTGTTCTCTACGCGATTGTATAGGGGACTGTACACAGTACTAGAACTCAGAATATAATCCCGTATCGAACTCTCCATACATAGGTCATGGAACGAATCGTGATAAGAATGGCGAATTATATGCCGAACCGTGAATATCAGGCGATAGATCGAGTAATTTATTGAGAATTCGCTACTGTCCACGAATCGATTCACGAAGCCTATACACTGACCATTCCTCGAACTATGGGGAATAATCATCTCTGGCAAGAAAGCCCCGATATGGACACACATACTCGTTTCGAATGATCTGTTCATCCTCAATTTCGAGGCCTAAGTCATAGAGTTCTTGCGCGATACGGCTCAAATCATCATGGTCAAGGCCTAAGACATTGATATATACATTATCGTGGCCATTCATAATTTCACGTACTGCTTCGACACCATGGATCTCAAGCGCCTGTTCGGCAAGTTCTTCGCGTTTTGATATCGGTGCCGTGCAGATAAGTTTCGCGTACAGCGGGAACCCAGCTGCCTCGTAGTCGATCCCAACGTGATAGCCAGTTATGATGCCTTCTTCCTCAAGATGTTTGATACGCTTTCGCACAGTACTCGATGAAACTCCCTGTTCCTCCGCAATATCTCCAGACGACGTATGGCGGGCATCCTGCTGTAATGCATGAAGGATGTGCCTGTCGAGTTCATCAATATATTCCTCTTTCATGGATGTCTCTTGTGAGAATGCGCTTATATAGATTAGGTGAGAAAACCCACGACTTCAGTCGTGGGATGAATCACCGCATAGGTCGCAACCACTGAAAATGAAAGGTATGAATGCCCACACGTCGTTTCTATGAACGTCGCTATGGGTAAACCCACACGTCGAACACCGTTCGGACGTGTTTCGTGGGTCAACCTGTACGACTTCAACGCCATACTCCTCTGCCGTGTACTCGACGTACTCGTAGAGGTGTCGGAACGCCCAGATGTGTTGCCACGTCGCTTTCGGAATGTTCTCTCGAATTACGTTACGTCCTCGACCGCGATGAGTGAGCAGTCGTGTTTGACGGCCTCCTCGATAAATTCGTTCGCTACTGTGTGCCGAAATATCTCGAATCGACCAGTCTCCTTGTGACCGACACTCTGGATGTTCTCGTGGGCGTGCCGAGAGCCACACTGTTGGAGTGAGCCACGACGCATCTCGTACTCTCCGCGTCAGTAGTTGAACTCGTCTGCCAACCAAAATCGGCCTGTCGAAGCGATGGCCATGTTGTTGACGGGTGAACTACCTCGCCCTATTCAGCGACGCTTCGCGTTGCTTCCTTGAGGGCGGGGTTTCCTGCTTCTGTGACGCGACTTGCATCCACAACGATAGCTGAGGAGACACCGTCGGCAGACACAGCGGTCGGGTCTCCACAGGCGTTCGAAAATCACGCTGTGATTTTCGCAGCCCATCAGAATCGCAAGGTGATTCTGAGGACGTGTCTTCGGAGTGAACCACTCCTAGTTTCGAGAGTCCTCATGAGAGACCGTTGAGTGCCGCATTCTAATCCCTATTCGTTTCAAACCCGCAGGTCCGACACGAACGTTCGCGCATCCAGAACGGCTTGTACACCGACGCACACTCCAGCGTGGTCTGTTCAGGTTTCACCGTGACCACGCACCGGTGGGTCCTTTCTTCACCGTCACCTCCTTGATGTCTGTATCGTTGAGGATATCGCGGTGAAGCCGTATTGGATCCTATCCGATTTTTGAGAGGTACAGCAGTCCACGTCCGTTCGGGCCACTCTTGGTGTCGAGTTTGAAGCCCGATTGGTTGTACGTGAAACTGGAAGTGACGTGGTATCCGTCGTGACCGTGCCAGCACCACTCCGAGGCGGTATTGGCACAGTATTTGAACTGCTTGACAGTCTCTCGAAGGTGTGGGTCGACTCCTTCAGGTGTGTCAAGTTGATGACGGCAGTTCGAGAGGACTCATCTTCGTTTCACATATTTGGCCAGGTTACTTAAGTATAGAGAGTCAGCCTTGCTCTCGAACGTGGTTGTGAAATGGAGTGTCGGTTTCCTCCCCGAGGTCGAACCTCGGGGCATCCGTCTTGCGATTCTGTGAACCTGTTTCAGGTCGGTCCACTCGTGTTTGAGATCCAGCAGTCGCTTCTACTCGGAGTAGGCGGACTTGTCGTCTTAGCGCTTGAATTTTGACAAAACAACTAGCTTAATACTTTTAAGGCCAAGAATAGCCGAATGTTCTTACGGTCTATTGTTTGCTCTCTTTATCCGATCTCTATCTATGATCAATTGCTCATCTATCATTCTATAAGAGGAAGAATAAAAACAAATAATGCTAATGAAATAATAACGACGGCTATACCGAGTAGCCCAAGGATACCAAATGCAGGGTGCTGGAATATAAGTCCACCACCGATTCCGATGATAATCAAACAACCGCCGAGAACCATTCCATATTTGGCCCCTGCAATCTGAGTGTCCATAAATGGTTTGGGGAGATAGTATCTCAAGAAGCCCCCGATTGTATTTCGATCGGATTCTATCCGGGAAGTCACAACACGGCAGATCATCCGAACACCCCCAGATAGCTTTCTGTCAGACTTAGCTCTAAATCAAGTCATTTAATGATTCCCCTCAAGATATCGTTTTGGATAATTGTTTTGGCCGTGGCTTATTTGTTATTCTATAACGCAATCCATAACAAAAAAATTGGATTCACACTCGCAGCTCATACACTCGTCATAATATCCAGTACGTTATATATTGTTTATCTCGTGAGCGCGGAGCTAACCGGCTTCTGGCTATATTTTTGGTCGTTTTTCCTCATCTCAGCTTTGCTTTCCCCTCTTGTTTATTTTCTTTCCAGAAAATCAAAATTCATAATATGAATCCTGTGAACTCAACTGGGGGGCTTATAATAATCTGACTAATAGAAAAACACACAAGTCCCTAAAATCGCTGTACTGGATGGCCTCTCGGAATTTAAGCTCGAGAGCGTGATGGAGGACGTCTTCTGAAATCTCGGCTACGAGAACGTCCGTCAGGCCGAGCGAACCGCTGACGAGGGGCGGGACGTCATCATGGAGGGGTCGTCGACGGCACCCGGCGCGCAATCATCGTGGAGTGCAAGCACACGGGGACGGTCGGGCGCCCGGTCGTCCAGAAGCTCCACTCGGCGATCGCGACGTTCGACTTCGACGGCCCGAAACATGGGTTCGTCTTGTGCTGTCAAGACGGACAAGCCGTTGTGGGTTCGTGAACACTCCTGGCCGGGATGTGGATTCGAAGCGGATAGAGATGCGACGCGGCGTGGAACATTCTGTCTCGCGGTCTCGAAGATGTAGGAGTGGGACACTCCGAACGAACGCCTGTGGAGACTGCGCTCCCTGCAGGAATCGATTCAGTTCCTGCAAAGCGCGTCGTGGAAACAGGAAGCCCCACCCTCCAGGAACGAACGACATCAGCCGTGAGCAAGTAGGGCGGGGTAGTTCACGCAGGAACATATCCTCATCCAAGAGAATGAACGCTGTTACGTAACCCCCGGACCGTCATCGCAGATCCGCCGAGGAGATACACCGTCACGGACTCCGACAGCCAGCTATCGAACTCCTCGAGGAACTCTTTGATCGCCTCGCCGCCCTTGAATACCGTCATACTACACCGTACTGCTCTTTGAGCGCCATAAATTCTGATTCACTTGGAAGGACGACAGGGATCTCGTCCGAGTCGTCGACCCCTCCCTGCAGTGCCTGGTACATCGCAGCGACCGTGGATTCCAGATCGTACCACGTTGCAGTGTCTGTGAGCGTCTCCTGATCGATGTCCAACGCCTCGATCAACAGCATCGCTAGTTAACCCGGCGGGAATCGCTATCGAGGACGAGCCTGTGACACACCACTTCGCCCGGCGTGAGTTCCTCGTCGGGCGCATACCAGAACGCGAGCTCACCTGCAAGGAAGAACTGCAGTCCGTACTCCTCGAATCGACCGAGTCCGGTCACCTGCCAATCATGTGCATCTAATTGAATACGACCTACGCTCGCTTCGCTGCAGTGCCGCCGAACCCGTCAAGGGTGTCGTTTCGGATACCGACTGGGGAAAACAAGGAGACGAGGTCTCCGGGTCGAATCTCGGTACGGCCGTTTGCCGACACGACTTCCTCTCCGCGTTCGATGGCGACTACTAGGACGTCCTTGCCGAGCAAGCCCTGCTCTTTTGCCTCCGCCAGCGTTTTGCCGGCGACTGGCGCGTCCTCGGTGACGGTCAAGTCTACAACTTGTGCGTCACCGACGAGGCTTAACACGTTCGTCGCCGGCTGGGAGTGCGTGGCGTCCGTCGGGCCGTAAGGCTGGTAGGGCTGATGGTACTCTTCCTTAATGAGGCTCTCGTCCTCGATGGCGATGCCGAGGTCCTCAATCTCGCTGGCGATGCGCTGTAGCGACGTGGTGTCCTCGCCGATGGCTTTCACGTGGAGGCCGTCGTCGCCGGACATAACGTTGCGGACGTTGACCACGCCGGAAATATCGAGGATTTTCCTTGTAAGGCGGTCACGTTCGGAAACGCTGGCGCTACAGACGAAGAGGCCGGTGAGGAGGCCGTCCGCGCGCTCATAGTCGATGTGTGCGGGATAGCCGCGAAGAATGCCGTGCTGTTCGAGCTGATTGAGACGATTCCGGACGGTTCCCGCCGAAACGTTCACTTGCTCGGCAATTTCGGTCGCCGTCGTGTTCCGGGCGTCCGACCCGAGATAATACAACGCCAACCGGTCGATTTCGTCAAGACGATAATCCATTCTTATCGGTTGTTCGTGCGCCACCACAATTGACCTTTCTATCGTTCAACGGGATGCGGCTGAGTTCCGCAGCGCTACAGCTCGCAGGACGCGGTTTCGGTAGGGCCACAGGTTGGACACTCTGCCATCGGCTCGTCTAGGGTTGTCCCACAGTTCCGGCACTCGTGAACCGTCGCCGTCTGCCCCGAGACGAGTTGGCGTAGCCGACGAAATATCACGGTGATATTCCGTCTACACACGCCCACTTATAAGTATAGATTTGGAGAGTGAGGTTTTTATGCGGATGGCCAGATAGTGACGGATATGAATCGAACCACAGACGACGACCAAGACCTCTTGGCACACGTGCTCCTCCCGATTGCCCACGAGGAGGACGCACGAGCTACCGCACGGGAACTCGAACCCTACCAGCCCAAACGGGTCACCGCGCTCCACGTTGTCGAGAAGGCCGGCGGCGCCCCGGACAAAACACCTATCGAGCAGTCCGAGGAGCTCGCCGAGGAATCCTACGCCGCCGTCCGCTCGGTCTTCCCGGACGCCGACGACCACACCGCGTACGCTCGGGACGTCGTCGGGGCCATCTTCGACGCCGCCGAGAAGGTCGACGCGACCGCCATCGCGTACCGCTCCCGCGGCGGTAACCGGCTCATGCAGTTCCTCTCCGGCGACCTCTCACTCAAACTCGTCACACAGGCTGATCGACCCGTAATCGCGCTGCCGCGAGCCGACAGCGACGGATGAGCGACGACGAGCTCGCGAAGGACCTCGGGCTGATTTCGGCGATGACGATCGGGATTGGGACGATGATCGGCGCCGGCATCTTCGTGCTGCCCGGGGTCGCCGCGAACGCAGCAGGGCCTGTCGTCGTTGTCTCGTTCATTGTCGGCGGGCTGATCGCAATGGTGAACGCGCTTTCCGTCTCCGAGCTCGGCACGGCGATGCCGAAGGCTGGCGGCGGTTACTACTACATCAACAAGTCGCTTGGCCCGATGTTCGGGTCAATCGCGGGGATGGGCGACTGGATGGGGCTCGCGTTCGCCTCCGCATTCTACTGTATTGGATTCGGCCAGTACCTCGCCGTGTTCGTCGGTCTCCCGTCGATCGCGTTCCTCAATCCGATCCAGTTGGGAGCGCTTGTCGCCGGAGGGATCTTCGTCGCGGTCAACTACATCGGCGCGAAGGAGACCGGCGGGATTCAGACGGTTATTGTCTTCCTGCTGCTCTCGATCCTCGCCGCGTTCTCTGTCGCCGGGTTTCTCTCGTTCGACTACGCGACACTCGCTGGGAGCGAAGGCGGACTCGCCCCGGCGGGCTACGGGGCGATCCTCCCGGGGACGGCGCTCGTGTTCGTCTCGTTCCTCGGGTACGCGAAGATCGCGACTGTCGCCGAGGAGCTGAAGAACCCCGGCCGGAATCTCCCGATCGCCATCATCGGAAGTGTCGCCATCGTCACGGTGATCTACGCGATCCTCGTGACCATGATGCTCGGCGTCGTCCCGTGGCCGGAACTCAGCCAGGACGCGCCAGTCGCGCAGGCCGCGCAAGTCGCCTTCCCCGAGTCCATCGGACCGGTGACGGGAGTCGCGGGGATCGCCGCCGGTGTGATGACCGTGGGCGCGCTCCTCGCGACCGCATCGTCGGCGAACGCGTCGATCCTTGCCTCCGCCCGGATCAACTTCGCGATGGGACGGGACAAGATCGTCACCAACTGGCTCAACGAGATCCACCCGAATTACGCGACGCCGTACCGGTCGATCCTCGTGACCGGGGCGCTCATCATCGTCTTCATCGCGCTGTTGGGTCAAGAGATCGAGGTGCTCGCGAAGGCGGCCAGCGTCCTCCACCTCATCGTATACGCGCTCATGAACGTGGCGCTCATCGTCTTCCGCGAGGCCGACACCCCGGAGTACGACCCGGACTTCACCGTCCCGCTGTACCCGATCACACCGATACTCGGCGCGGTCCTGTCTCTCGGGCTCGTCGCGTTCATGGAAGGGATCGAGATCGCACTGTCGGCCGGCTTCGTCATCGCGGCCGTGGCGTGGTACTTCATCTACGCCCGGGACAAGACCGACAAACAGGGTGTACTCTCGGAGTTCATCCGGAGCCGAGAAGCGGATCTCCCCGATCAGGTGGTCGACGCCGCGGACGCAGTCGCGCCAAGCGGAACGGGAGATGAGGGGCCGACGGTCATGGTCGCCGTGGCGAACCCGCGGACCGAGAGCGCGCTCATCACACTCGCCGGCGTGCTCGCCCAACACAAGGGCGGTCGCGTACTGGCGACCCACATCGTCACTGTCCCGGACCAGACATCGCTGGAGACAGCCGCCGAGAATCGTACCGGCCTCGACCAGTCCTCTGAGGAGTTGCTGGCTGCCGCGACCGAAGACGCTCAGGCGTTCGACGTCCCGATCGAGACGAAGACGATCCTCTCGCACCGTGGGATCGAGGAGGTGTTCGACGCTGCACGGACAAACGACGCCGACACCGTCGTGATGGGCTATGGCGGAACAAGGTTCGCTGGCGGGCGCGTCGAGGGTTCGCTGGACGAGCTGACCCATGACCTCCCGTGTGACTTCCTCATCTTGGACGGGCAGCAACTGGACCTCTCGGACGTGCTCGTGCCGACTGCCGGCGGTCCCTCCTCGGACCTCTCCGCTGAGGTCGCCCGTGCGCTCCGTGACACCGTCGGTGTCGATCTCTCGCTACTGTATGTCGTCGATTCCAGCGAAGAAGAGTCCGGGCGAGAGTTCCTCTCCGGCTGGGCCGACGGACACGACCTCGGTGACGCGGAGCTGCGCATCGAGGCGGGTGACGTAGAAGAAACGATCGGCCGGGTCGGCGAGGAGTACAGCCTCGTGATCGTCGGCGCGACGGAGCGCGGGCTCCTCTCGCGGATCGTCCGTGGATCACTCGCGTTCGACACAATCGAGAACCTCGACACGCCCGTGCTGCTCTCGGAGCGACCCTCGTCGCGGTCGCTGCGGGAACGGCTGTTCGGCGGGCGTTGACGCCAAGACACTTCCTCGTCTTTCGGCGCGTACGGTAGGATTTCGGTAGTCGCTTCTGGAAAGTTGCTACATGTACTTGATCGTCAAGGTGCGGGCTACATCGGGACGCCGCTCGTCGATTTGGCGACCGACAGCGGCGCCTCGATCAACGGCGCTCACCTATGGCACCCACTACGGGCGCGGATCTAGAGCGAGATGTCAAGGTATGAGTGACGCCGGCCGAATTTCTCGTTTTTCACCGATCACATCAGTCCCCAACCGCCGACGGCCGGAGCTGCCTCCGTCTATTTCGTCTCTGCTCTGGGGACTCTCCGGCTTCAAAGCAAAGATAGTAGCATGAACCGCCTCGGGGTCAAGCCCCGACGCACTCGCCTTGTCGCTTCGGTAGAAACCCCTCAATAATTCTCCAATAATATCACCCAGCAGAAACAGAATGAGTGCAAAATTTATTCAATCAGCCTTGGCTTCGACAGGGTCTTGCGTATATACTAATTCACCGGACCGATCAAGCCAATCAACGCCCCACTTGACCGTCACCGGCACTAGCGAGGTCGTGAACATTGCCAGGAACACAAGGATGGAAAATAGCCCCTGGTCGATAATACCATTCGAGAGCCCGATCGACGCAATGATGATCTCGACGGTTCCGCGGCCGTTCATGCCGAAGCCGATGACGAGTCCTTCGCGGGAGGTGAGGTTCGTCGGTAGTGCAAACAACCACGAGCCGACGATCTTCCCGACGAACGCAATACCAACAAGCAGAACAAGCAATCCGAGGTTCTGCGTAAAGACGTCGAGGGTGATTTGGAACGCAACCGTCACGAAGAAGATGGGGGCAAAAAAGCCGATTGCTAGGTCGTAGATGACGCTATGCATGTGCTCGTAGAACTCCTCATGCAGATCCGCCTGCCGGAGGAATAGCCCCGCCATGAACCCGCCGATGATCATATGGAGGCCAGCGAGGTGGGCAAGTTCCGCGAAGACGAGCGCAACAAGCAACGCGATGGAGAATGCAGTCGTCTTGTCGACAAAACCGTACCGCTCGCGGAGCGAATCGAACTGGTCCCAGACGTGTGGAAGGAACCGGTAGCCGATGAACAGAGTGATGGCGAAGAACGCGATGGCTTTGGAGAGGATGAGCCCGATTGAGGCTGCGCTGACCGTACCTGCCTGGATGAATCCGAGGACGGCCGCAAACGCCACCAGAACGCCAACGTCGGAAACTAACGCACCTCCGAGCAGGACACTCGCAATACGCGTATCTAGGATGTCGAGGTCAACCAGAATACGCGATTTTGTGGCAAGCGACGTAGCTGCCATCGCCAGGCCGAGAAACAGCGCGCCCTCGCTAGTCGCAATGGTGAGCACACCGCCTACGTATCCGAGTGCAAACGGAATGACGAACGCACCAATGGCAACGATGAGTGCTTGCGGCCCCAAGTCGAACAGATCATCAAGATCGACTTCCATCCCGACATACACCATCAGGAGGAATACGCCGAGCTGTGCCAAAATATCGAGCGTGTTCGAGGGCTCCAGTAACCCGAGGATTGGTGGGCCAAATACGAGGCCTGCGAGCAGTTCACCCATCATCGCGGGGTAGCCGATGCGCTCGGCGAGGGCTCCGCCAATCCATGCGAGTACAAGGACGAGCAGTAGGTTTAGAATGTCAATTTGTGCGGCAGCTTCGACCATTTCAGCATCCCCCTCGGATGATCGCAGCCAGTTGACTCTGTAACGAGTGCTCTGTTAGGTTACGCGGTGCTACTGTCTGTCTGTTGGTTCCGAACATCTGTCTGTTAGTGGTCTTGATTATCCGAGTGGACGTTCTCGATCGCAGTCGTCAGCGCCTGCGTCGAGTTGATGACCTCGACATCTAGTTCATCGAACAGGTCTAGGTTTTGCGGATGATTGACGAGGACGATGATGCGGTCTGTCTTGAACTTGACCCGTAGAAGTTGTGCGATGAGCAGGTTTTTACTATCGCTGTCGGTTGCGACGATGACTGTGTGGGCTTGGTCAAGGCCAGCGTCCGAGAGCGCTTGAAAATCCGAAATATCCGTTTTATGCGCGTCGATTCCTCCTTTGATTGCCCGCTCGATGGTAGCTGTATCGTCATCAAGGAACACGACGGCGATCTCCTGCTCAAGGAAGCGCTTTGAGAGTTCTTGACCGAGGTCCTGTCCACCGATGACTACTGTCTCCATGATTCGTTCTCTTTCGGGTGATTACGTCCCGTACTCGCGCTGTTTGAACACATTTTTGAACGGACAGTACCGGTCGGTCTTCGAGTGTCTCATAATCGGCATGTGCGACCGGAACGTGATAAGAACAGCGATTAAAATACTGTCCCGTGATTCAATAGGCTCTTTAATCTCGAATTGGTATTCCAATCAATTATCGATTTGATTTTACATTTACTTCGCCAACACTACTCGTTGTCAGCGTGAGGACGAACTGCGGTAGATCTCACGGTCGACCGTGTGACGGTGCTTATGGAAGTTACAAGGCTAAAACCCCGTCCTTCACAGTAGTTCCGAACGCCAAAATGCGTGCAGTTTCCCAATAAAAAGAAGCACCCTCCCAACTCTGGTGTTGGTTTTGACGCCAGCGCGTCAATCCCGCCATCCGGGTGAGCGCGGTCGTGATCAGAGGTCATACTGTGAGTCAGAGGTCCATGTACTTCAGACTACCAAGCCGCTCGCTGGCGGTAGTTGTAGTGTCTTGAGTTGCTCACCGTTGATTGAACCGCTACTCGATGTCGACGCAGATTCAGTGCGTAACCCGCTCGTCTTCTCCAAGTATAGATTTTACTGGCTATAGAGCTGTAAACCACATTGCAGAGAGTTAACCAACAATGGCGAGACACTCACTTCGGTGTTGGTTAAGTAAGCTCATCTGGATATCCTCCACCCCAAAGAGCCAAGACTGGCCTCACCTGACGTGTAGATGATGCGGAACCTCGAAACTCCACTCACGAACATTGAACAGGAGGCCTACACTCGCATCCAGCAACTCGCCAAGTATACTGATGGGGAACTTTCACCCACCGATGCCCTTGCGGCTATTTGTGCCGCAGGCAATACGCACCCGGATGAAATTCTTGAGCGACTCATCCTCAAAGGCTATCTCTACAGGGTCGACAACACAATTCGTCTGACTTGATTACTTTGCTAGTCCAGACTTCGACGACCGCTTTCGACACAACTCCAACACGGCAGTTCAGCATCCGAGGGGAAACACTCGCAGTCATCTGGACGCTTTGACTCCGTATCCTTCGTATGTTTTTCAACACTGCCGCCATCGGTCGCAACGCGATTCATCGCAGCCTCAAGCACTGGTCTTCGGATTGCAACTGCGACTCGGTGTTTGCACGCGCCACTGTATTTTCGGTCAGCGGGACAGGTACAGAAGGCCGGAATTCCGTCAGAAACCTCGACGGTGTACTCGTGTTCGTCTGGATTGGTCCTCGCCGTGTTGGAGAACGCCGGCGGGGGCAACGACAGCGATCAGGAAGCCCACGCACGGAGTGATATCAAGTGACAAACGCCCCCGAAGACCAACCCAACGACCGCCGGACAGCCACTAACGAGTTCCGAACTACTGAGAACGTCCCCGAGGATGCCGAATGGGAGGTAGTCACCCAGGTCCCCTATGACTCATCTGAATCCGACGGGTTGACGACCACGATTATCTACGCGGTTGCCGAGGCAGAAGATGTCTCACCCAGCGACATCAAACAACCCCCGCTGTATGAGGTGGTCGATACTGCCGCCCTCGAGTCGGCGTTATTCGGCTCGGGGTCAAGCATTCAGACCAGCCAGTGCTCGACTGAGTTCATGTATCGTGGCCATCGTATCGTCGTACAGACCAATGGCTAGGTTATCGTCCACGAGCAGGTCGAGGGGTAGCTGCTCGCTCACGCGAACATTCAGTCTATCAGTTTCAAGACCTTTAGCCTCAAACCTACAGACTTACTCAACTATCTAGAGAATCGTTCCGGAAGCTACCTCCGCGGTGTTTTGCAGTACGACGATGACGAAAATGAGGTCCTCTACCTTCGAGCGATGTCCGGAAAGAACGGATACTGAGCGAAATCGACAGGATGCTTGCACGGTTGAAACCAGAGTTTTCTGCATCAGAAGAGCGTGCGTTCCCCCTCGGAGATCTGTACGTGACTATCCGTCGATTCGAGGACGCCATCATCATGCACTTCCCTCGAGGACAGAACCGAGGTGTCGTGGTCTCACTCGAACCAGAGGCTGGACTAGACTTGAACCAATTCACCACAGAGTGTATTCGACTTATCGACGAGTGAATTCGGGATTCAAGCACGAATGATATTACACTAGACTATCTCTCAAAAACAAATCAGTTAGATTATATTTCTGTAATCAATAGTAGGAGATGCAGTAGCGTACTGCATCATCGAAATCGGGCGTCGTAGTGCTGACACACCCATTACGACAGTCAGAGGCACCCCCGACACTCCCTTCCCCCCTTTCAATAATTTCTATCTCGTCGATGTTTATCTCCGTCCCTGGAGATGCTCTCTGTATTGTCCGAGCGTCGCCCGCCTCTGGACGACACTCCCGACGGTGTCGAACTGGACGGAGGCAAACTCTGTGTTCGACTGGCTGACGAACGCCTTGACCTTCTACGTTCTGCCAGCGAAGGTTAACGGCAACGTTCAGTTCGCTGACTGCCCGTCGACGAAGTATTCGCACGTCGGAACTCCGTTGATCTAGTCGTCGACGCGTATCCATCACTCGAACGTGTCTTCAGGACTGTGTACTCGCTGTGAACGTTCACTCGTAGTGTTCGCTAACATCCCCGAACTTGACGGCTTGTTCCCTATCCAGCGAGGTATCGTCGCCGAAGTAATCTGGTGTGTTGAACGTCGACGCATTGTCGGACCCATTCTCAGTCTCCATCGTCCAGGTAGCGCTTGTCGTTGAGGAACCCAGTATCGATGTACTCCCTTGTCGAGAGAGCGATGCCGTCGGCGATGAGGACTCGAGTCCCTCAGCATTCGTCTTTATCCTAATCGATAGTAGAGTGAAGTACCGTCCTCCGTTTCGACCTCCTTGCTTGTCACGGTCTCCTCTTCGACGAGTTCGTTGAGTGCCCCATCAATATCGTCAACGACGATTGTTGTGGCAGTCACGTCACCAGCGAAGTCGATTAGGCTATCAGAGAGTGAACCGAGGGATGTCGTGTTCGGTTCATAAAAGGAGGGGTAAAATCGACACCGAGGACGATTTCCCGTTCGAAGGTCTTGTCAGGACGTTCGCTCAGAAACGACGTGATGAGATCCTTTTCGGTCTCAATGGGCCCTTCTTCGTCGTTGGCAATCGGACCGTCACCGCTCACTTCGACAGTCCCTGCTTCGAGTTCATCGTTGGAAATTGGCATTCTCGTATTATCATATGGGTTCATGGAACCAATTAAGTATCGAATAGAGTGGTTGGAGTTCAGCGCCCAACAGAAAGCACCGGTATTACCTCCCTTAGGGCCGAAATCCGTTATGACCGATATACGCGCTTTATCAGCATACACAACTTCTGTCTCAATTTGAGGATCTTAGAGAACGCTTTTACGATGACTGTTGTTTTCGAGCGGAAATTGCCACGTAGGAGTTAACCAACATTGAACCATCCCCTTGGCTGTTGTTGGTTAAGACTGCTATAGATGGTTGAAGAGAAGTCTACTAATGGATTTCGACCAGATTACGCTTCGATCGCCGTGTATTGGTCTTCCCACCTTCGTCGATCACGAAGCACCTCTTGTCCCTGCTCTGTGATCGCATAGTAGTTCGTTCGACGGTCGAGTGGTCCCTTCTCAACGTACTCTTTCTTTACGAGCGAATCGAGGTTTGGATAGAGTTGTCCGTGGTTGATTTCGCCGTCGACGTACTGTTCGAGTTCGTCTTTGACGTCTTGTCCTGATGGTTGCTCGAGCCCTGCGATGACGTAGAGGAGGTCACGTTGGAATCCACTCAAGTTGTCCATATGTCATGAACAACGAAGTTGTATATAGAATTTCGTAGTATCACAATTGCTTATAATTCTGGAGTTTATTAAATACAGGGCGCGTATCGGTCACTGAGCCGTTCCTATCTCGGAGACTCTATTGAAACCTTCCGTCACTGACAGAGGTGATCTACTGACTAGATTGGTAATTGCGTTTCATCATCTTGTTATCTATTTGCTGATTGCGAAAGTGTTTATCCCATGGCACAATACAAGTATTTGCGTGGACCGAAGAAACACACTAGGGCCATTGGTACCTCTCTGAGCGCGAGGTAATTTCTAGGTGAGTACTCGGACCACGCCTTCGTGTACCACCCTCTCCCCCTCCCTCTTCACAAGGTTATCGTAAAATTACACCTTTAGCTTGTGCGGTGCAGGGTTCTAAGCCCCCTTCCTCAAGGAGTGAGCAAAGCGAGCGAGTAGGGAGGGCCCTTAGCGCCTCAATTCAGGTAAAACTCCGCGAGGATTTGTGTGGTAAACAGTACGAGCAGAGCGATTGCCTCCTGAGTACTAATCTCGAAGCTCGTGAGAATCGCAATTGCGAAGAAGCTCTGCGCTGCGGTAATCCAGATTTCGGCTGCTTGCTTCGAATCGAAGGGGAGTGTTCCACTGGCCCCTGCTGAGATCGAATATACCACCGCAAGTGTTCCGATGAGCAACGTCCACTGGTTCAATTTCGAGGAGACGAGCGCGTTGGATCTGTGTGCTGCATCCAGAGGATCTGTTCAGCAAAGGACTGTCTTCAAGCGAGACTGATACTCTCCGGCAGTACACCTACCACCGTAGGTGTCATAGGGAAACCCAGTATGAGTGTCATTGTTGAGTTCACCGTCGCTGACGAGGAATTCATCCTCGGTCAGGTGCTTTCTGATCCGCCCGACATGCACATCGAACTCGAACGGATCGTCCCGACCGGCTCGTCGGTCATCCCGTTCCTCTGGGTGCGGGGTGAAAACTACCGGACGTTCGAAGATCGGGTCCAGGGAAGCGAGCGTGTCGCCGAACTCGTCGTTCTCGACCAGTTGGACGACGAGGTGCTGTACCGCGTTGAGTGGACAGACGAACCACACAGTCTATTGGAGGGTATCGATCAGACTGGAGGCGTAATCCTTGAAGCGAATGGCAACAGAGGGTGGGAGTTCCGGCTCCGGTTCCCGAACCACGACGCCCTCTCACAATTTTACAATTTCTGTACCGAGCACGACATAACCATCCATATCGACCGAAGCTATACACTCACCGAGCGAAGCGATATCGGACACCAGTTCGGCCTTTCGCAGCAACAACGGGAAGCACTCGTTCTGGGGCTTCGGCGTGGGTACTTCGATACACCGAGCCAAGTCTCGCTGAACGAACTGGCCGAGGAACTCGGGATTTCCCAACAGGCCATTTCGAGCCGGATTCGTCGGGGGTCGAAGCAGGTGTTGTCCGAAGCCTTGCTCACCTCGGCGGTGGAATCGGACTGATGATTCGCGAGAGGATTTAAAAGAGTGGTTTGGACAACAAACGGCCTTACTCGGAGTGGTCTGATACCATTTGGTGACGCGATGACCACCTCACCAAACGAGGCGAGCGGAGAACGAGCGATGATAGACCGATTGCACTCCGTGTTAGCGAACGAGAGTCGTCGGGCAATGCTCGACTACTTCGACGGTACTCCCCGGGAGACGGCGTTGCTTGAGGACCTCGCGGACTACCTCGTTGACCGTCGTGAGGGAGAGGACGCTCGGTCGTATGAGCGTACCCTGGTACGACTCCACCACGTCGACTTACCGAAGCTGGCGGCTGCCGGTATCATCGATTACGACGCTCGGACCCACACAATCAGATACCGTGGAACTCCCAGTGTGGAAAAGACAGCAGAACGGTAGAGAGTTGTCACTGAGACGACCCAAAGAGAGGTATGAAGCTGGTCATGTGTCTGGCGTGTGGTGAATTTACACAGACCAGGAACCAAGTCGGCGAGTGAGTCCATCTTCAAGACTCATGCCCGCAGAAACCTACCTAGATTCTATCAGAAGTCGCGTGCTGCATACAGAGGATGTATTCAGCAGGCGGCTACTATCGAAACAGCCCTGTCTAAACTCCCGCGAAGTACTCACTGTCTCAGACAGAAAGCCTACAATTACAGGTTCCGGCATCTGAGCAGAGCATGGACTGGGCCGAAGTCCTTTTCGGGAGTAGCGAGGGCGAGTGGAGGACACCGATACTCGGGTCTCTTGCTGCTTCACTTGTTGTCGCAATCGGGTATCTGACAGGCGTCTTTGGCTCGGCTTCGTTCGTCTCGTGGGGTGGCCCGAGTCCACCACTCGTTGCGACACTCATCGCAATAATATCGTCCGGTGCAATCGCATACGTCCGTCGAGGATTCATTCTGGGGGGTGCCAGTTCTTGTTTCGTGTTCCTCTCAACGGGGATTGTGGAAGTTTTCTTCATCTACCGAGGATTCACCTTCTCAGAGCGGCTGGGTTTTCTCCACGACCTCGAGTTCCTAATTATCTCATGGGGGTGTGTATTCGGCTGTATCGGGTGCGTGGGTGGAGAATTGCTCCGCCGTAGGGTTGGAGATGAGGAATCGGGTTAGGTAGGCCTCGTAGAGGGTATCGTAATCAGGAGACCACTTGACCGATTCGCGCGCTGTATTCAGCAGTTGGTGAGCGAACCTCTCGACAACTGTCAGTAACGGAGTGCAAGATACAGAGGGTGTAGCCGTCATCTTAGATACACATACAGTTAAACAGATGGCATTCACTAATTATTGAAAGATAGCGTAAACCTCCAACCGAATTCGTTCCACGTTGTCTCCGTACCCTTTCGTGGGGAGGGATTCTTCCTCGAAGCGGTAGTCTCCGTCAGCGAGACAGACATCTGTTTCAGATTTTGTGCTATACTATTTGTCCATCACCGCGTACTCCTCTCGACCGATGTAGTTATCCACATTGCGCGATCAGCGTTGTAGACTCGTTCTCTGTGAGCCCCTTCCCCCTCCGTTTCCGGCTGCAGTGGGTCAACCGCAACGATAACCATGACTAGGCTTGTCACGAACACGGCGGCTATGAACACGGAGAACTGTTACTAGGAACATAAACCTCACGGCAGGGATAGCAGGGCAACTAAAGAACTGTTATTGAGTTACTTGTTGGTTGTATTGTCGACGCTGAATTAGATAGGCACTTACAATCAGCACGTTCACGATGGGGATAAACGAGATGACGTAGAGGATGTTTGGCGTCCAAGCTGTATGCTCCGCGACGAATTTTCGGTCGTGGAATATAAGGAAGGGAGAGTAGAGAGAGACGGCGATGTTTGCGACGATTACCCACTGTTGGAGAGTAGTGATGTATCCAGAGAGGCGTGCGCTGAGATAAAAGGCGATGAAGTTATTCGTAAGAGACAGAAGAAGCCATAGTAGGAACAGCAAGGGAATTAAGATGAGCAACTTCCACCACCCTCGGTCTGCGAAACGTTGCTGTATGTGTGTTCGGCTCATACTATCGACTATTTGTTTATGTGTTTCAGGGTGTATTAAATCTTTGTCAGAGAGGACCCCACTTCCTTAATAAAAGAAAAGGGGACCAAGTAGTCTTAAGCGACTACTTCGTCGTTGAGTTCCCAAGAATCGGCGGTGTCAGGAGGAGACACAGAGATTGTACCACCTAACGCGATTGAGATCGCATCTAGAATATCGCCCCATTGGGCAGTATTCGTAAAACTCCAAGTATGCGTATAGTTGGCAGAAAGCCACGAAGTTCCAGAACCAGTAGTGACGTTCATCTCTAAGTATCCGCTTGCATCTTTAACTTGTGCGTCTCCATCGTTGAAGGAGACGACGGCCCGATCTCGGTACTCGGCATTTGCTTTCGAGGGCCAAGTGAGAAGGTTAGTCTGGTCGTCGTAGATGGAACCATCGCCTAGTTGTCCGCCGTGATTGACAGAACCCACGACGTAATCGAAGTGGGTGTTGTCGAATGCAAGAACAGCGACGTCTTCTGGTTTGGGACCATCGTAGTCGGCGTTCTCCCGAACTAGGTCCCAATAGGTACCGTATTTGGGTTCATTTCCGCCCGCATTGTAGGTGACGAGGTCCATGCTTGATTTGGATTTGACATAGAAATCCTGTGTGGAAGCACCACCTGAACCGCTTTCATTGGTGGTAGTACCGTCATCCGCAGGCTCAAATTGACGGATATGTTGGTGCTGGACGTTGTTATCTTCGAGCAAACTTACTGCAGAAAGGACTTCGTTATCGTGCAGTAATTGAGTAACTTCATCGGCAATTCCAGCTTCTTCTGCAGAGATACTGGAACTTGCTGCAACAGTGCCCACCACTGAGGCTCCGACGATCGATGCAGTTGCGAATGCACCGCTTTTTCTGAGGAAGCTTCTTCGACTGCTCTTACCGTGGTTTGACCATTTCATAGCTGGTCCATTTCACAGAAAGTTAGACAAGTCCATTACATCATCTACTGATTATATTGAGACAACATGAAATTATTTTCATCCGTTGGTTTTGCTATTATGTATATTCAGGAGATGATGAAATATCAAAATCTGTTATGATAATCCTAGCTTGGTGAATTCTTCAAAATGGAATCATTACATATCCAAGCGAATCAGGACGGGGAGCTACTCTCATCGAAGAATTAGGCGTACGCTCAGATCAATAGAGGCCAAGCAACTTTTAGAATATAACCTTGCGTACGTATTCCACAACTCAGAGGATATAGTGCCCCTGCTGGTTTTCTTCAGTACAGTTATGCTGATGAAGATACAGGCTTCAGTCGACGATGCGATTCACGAATGCGAAGTAGATTGGAAAATCTGAAGAAGAATATTACGACATAGTGCAAGCAAAAATCTTTATTCCCTTGGTAGGATGAATAATAGGCACATTCAGGAATTCTTTGTGTGGTTGTTAGTCACCTTCTCCTGTAAGACCGCAGAACATATATTATCGTGGATAAGTAAATTTAGAAAAATAACGATAACAATGAATGACTCTCCAGGAACCCCTCTCAGAGAAACCCTAAATAAACGGTTCAAAGTTCTCGAATCTATCGATGAAGCTCCGCAGAGAAAACCAGAACTTGTTAAGAAAGTAGATAGCTCTCGGTCTACCATCGACAGAGCAGTATCAGACTTGATAGAACAGAAGTGTGTAGAATACGTTGATGGGATGTATCAAACGACACCCTTAGGCAAGACTTCACTGAATATCCATCCTCTCGATTCACCTTGGTGGAATTGATTTCACTCGTTGAAAATGAACTTTAACAGTTGTTCCGGAAGACACTGTAGCCAAATCAATTGCGGCGTCAAGATTAGTGATTATCAAATCTCGACCTACTCGCCGGGTCTTAGACGAAACTTGTCGAACACTGACGGCGGTGATACAACTGACAGCCGTGACTGCGATACTGAACCTACTCTCTAAACCTTGAGGACGACGCTCAGCTCCCAGTCCTCGGAGGTGGCTACAAGCTTCACAAGCAACGACACCGAACTACAACCTAGTGTCTCTCGACCGCCTGATCCACGAAAAACGGGTGAACGCCATCATTGGGTGGATACTCACGGGAACCGTCGCACTGGGTGCCATCCAGAGCGTTCTCACGGGCGAGATCCTCTGGGGAGTCTTCTCGGTATTCGTTGTGGTCGTGGTATCGCTACCAGGGCTGACGACTCGCAACTGGACGGCGATCGTATCCTGGTCACTTCTGTCTGTCGTCGCTGTCGCTGTACTTGCGAGAGTGATCGAGTTCTACGCCGAGATTGCAGGATACCTCGCTATCGCGGCGCTCGCACTCATTGTCGTCGTTGAACTCGATGTGTTTACGTCGGTCAAACTAAGCCGTCGGTTCGCAATCGTGTTTGCTGTCCTGACGACGATGGCGCTCCAGGCTGTCTGGATCGTCGCTCAGTTCTACTCTGATCAGTGGCTCAAAACCGAATTTCTCAGCACACAAACCGAACTGCAAAAGGACATCGTGACCGTCACGATTGTGGGATTCGTCTTGGGTGGTCTCTTCCAGTGGTACTTTGCACGGTTCGAACCTATTGGTTCCGTCGACGGGTCATCGAAGCACGAGGAGACGACATGACGCTCGGCGACGCACTGGGATTATCAAATTTCCACGAACGCGTTCTCGTGTGGGTTCTACAAATCGCGCTGGCGGGACTGCTCGTCTACGGGCTAGCGGTAGCCCAGATGGCGATCGTTGCAGCGACGGTTATTGGACTCGCTGTAACGTTTCTCCCGGCACTACTCCGCCGTGAGTACGGCTACCGCATGGACGCTGGTCTCGTTCTCTGGATTTCACTCGCGATGATCCTCCACGTCGTCGGCTTTCTTGGCTTCTACGACCAGTACCACTGGTACGACGAGATAACGCACACGATATCGGCGACCGTCACCGCTGGGTTGGGTTATGCAGCCTTCAGGGCGTTAGAACTCCATTCCAAGAACATCGACGTTCCATCGGAGTTTCGGGCAGTGTTCATCGTCGTATTCGTCCTCGCTGCAGGAATGTTTTGGGAGGTACTGGAGTTCGTTTTCAGCGGACTCGTCACCGTCTATGGAATCGACGACATCGTTACTGACATAGTGTTCAACGCAGTCGGTGCGATAATCGTAGCCATTTGGGGGACTGGCTATGTGGACGGGGTAATAGGGTTCTTCAGAGAACGACTTCGTTCCAAGAGTGAAACGTGATCCGTATCGAACTACAGCGCGAAACGAGTCTCAATTCGTTCCACCACGTTCATCTCCCGAAGAGTGTTACATTGTTCGCGCCCCCTCGCACCTGAACCCCTATTTCGATATCGTGGAGGCTCACGCTCGGTAGAGTGTCGTCCACGGTCGAAAATCCGCTGTTCATCGAACCGATCGATCTGTCCCCCTCGGCGATCTCTCTCCCGTTAGTTGACGCTTCGAATCTCCCTAATCGGCGATCGCGGTCACACGGAGACGAAAAGAAAGGCGCGTCCGTCAGTTGCTCGTATCGTTACCGCCGTCGTCACCGCCGCCGCCCTGCACCGGAATCAACTGGGCGTCGACGAAGCCTTGGTCGTCCTCGGGCAGGAACGAGTAGTTCGGGCGGACGCGGTACACCTGATCCTGCTGGATGTTTGCGTCGTTGGCAGGATACACGAGGACCCGCTCGTTCGTGTTGAGGTACCTTGCGATGCGCGTGTTGTAGTCGCTCCAGGCGGTGAAGCCGGTCTCCTGCGGCGTGTAGTTCACCACTCCGGAGACGATTCGGAGTCTCGCACCGGGGTTGAAGTTGTTGGCCTGAAACAGCGCCTTGTAGCGGGGCTGGTTCCCGTCGGTCTGGGCGGCGGCGCCGCCGGTCGCCGACAGACCGAGCCCAAGGCCGCCAGCGGACAGTGCGCCGGTTTTCAGCACGGTTCGTCGAGTTGATTTGCGTTCGTCCGCAGTGTTCTCACTCTCGTCGGTCATAGATTTCACCACGGGCCGTCGAACGGCAAGTGAACGTGCGTCAGCACAACGAACTACCGACGGTAGTTCTGACGACCCACTTCCTGAAAGAGAGAGCAGTTCCGAAAACGTTGGGCTTGTCTTTGGAAACCGCCTTTTGGCTTTCGAGAAAATCACCTAATTCGGCTCAACTAGACATTGCCCTGGATTCTATCTGCCCTCAAGGAGAGAATCCTTTACAGTAGTTCCGAACGCTTAGATGGCGTGCAGCCACACCCTGTCGACGTCTGGTGGTGGCAACTGCACGCGTTAAATAGGATTCCGAACTACTGTGTACGGCGGAGAGATGTCACCCTGTCGACGCCACGAAAAATAGCATCGAGACTGTACTGGTTCTCAACCACACCTTACGCCTCGTACGTAACACTCATTGAGAGCAAAGACGCATCTTGGAGACAAGCGATGGATGAACGGATGATTTGGGCGAGTGGCCATGGAGTTGCCCTCCTTGTCGTACTCGCAGGAATCGCATTTGTCTCCGGCTACTGGGGGATCCTGATCGCACTTGCACCTGCTGCGTACCTTCTCGTATTCTTCCCGCATGATGCAGATAACACCCCGAAGACGGTCGTGCGCAGCCACCTGACCGCGTTAATTATTGGGTGGGTGACGTATACCGCACTTGCTCAGGCGATTCCGCCGACTAGGATCGAGCCTATGTCGGAGCCCGGGCTGCGGATCGTCGGGAGCGCACTTCTCGGCTTTGCGGCTAGTACAGCTGTCTTCTATGCGCTTCACATAGAACATCCGATGGCCTATGTTACTACGTTCACCGCAGCAATTGGTGCATTCCCGTCCATTCAGGCCCTCGCCGTTGTCGGAGTGGCTATCCTTTGTGTCGCCGGTCTTCAGGTAGTCCGACAGAAGTTGGGTCCTGAACCGAATACAGAAGCTGCTACCTCTGGTGGAATTTTCTCAGTAACATCGAATCAGAGATAATTGCGTAGGTAGCCTTCTGTTTGGGCGCTACATTGCGCTCAGTGGGTCGGGATTCTGTGACTAGTAATTATCATCATAGAGTGCGAATTGCTGTTCGGTATATCGTTCCGGTCACTCGTCAAAGCACGTCACCAATCATCTCGCCGTCACCAGTACCGCCTACTTCTTCAGCGGGAGAGGGTTGACTCACAACCTCCAAGAGCTTGAGAAGGTACGCGCCGGGTTGCAACAGACCGGAACGCGAAGTGGCCACCGGACGCTCGTACAGTCGAATGGTCGGGAACTTCGCCACGTCCGCGACGTGCTACACTGCGCGTCGAACGTACTGGTAGACGAAGCACTCCGCTACGACTGCGACGTAATCGCGTTCGAGGACTTAACCCACATCCGCGACCGAACCGGCGCGTCGTGAGGTTACAAGTGGGCGTTCCGAACGCTCTACGAGCAGGTGGAGTACAAGGCCGAAGCGGTGTTCAGAGTGTGGATTCACGGCGGACGAAAATCGTTCGACTCGCACCAACTTCTGTTGTCAGAAATGTGGGTCGGAAACGAACGCGGATTACAACGCGGCGAAGAACATCGGTATGCGGTATGTTCGCTGAGGCCAACAGTCGTCTCAGCGGACGGGTAACAGTCAGCTCGCCCTAAAATCTGGAACGGTGACGCCGAAGGGCAGAATTACCGCCTACCCAAATGGGTTGGAAGCCGAGTTCATGGACAAGTCCCATCACCAGAAGTCTTCGACTTTTGGCGACACCCTCAACGAGCGAACCCCTCAAGGTGAGCGAAGTAGAGTGAGATAGTTGACCAAAGCCGTATTAGTACCAATAATTGTTGTAACGATTGTGGTGCCGTTTCTTCTGTCTTGTTGTTCGCAATCAGTCTCCCAGTGAAGCGTGAACAATATTATCCGTACTGCAAAGAAACATCCAAGCGGAACGCATCAACTCATGTTCGACCGAATACTCATCCCGACGGACGGCAGTGACCCAACCAAGCCCGCGGTGGACATGGCGCTCAACCTCGCTGCAGCGCATGATGCAACGCTCCATGTGCTCTATATAGTTGATCAGCCCACGTTCGTGTCTGGCATGGGGGAGGGATTCTCTGGTCTCGATGACCTTCTGGATGCGCTCGAAGAACGGGGGCAACAGGCGACAAAAGCCGTCGTCGAACAAGCTAGAAAGCGGGATATCGAGACGACAACAGCGGTCCGTCGTGGAAATCCCCACGATGACATTCTCATCTACGCAGAAGACAATGATATTGACGTCATCGTCATGGGGACACACGGACGCACTGGGGTCGAACGTGCCCTCCTCGGAAGTGTGACCGAGAACGTCGTGCGTCACTCCGAGATTCCGGTGTTAACTGTTCATCGCGACCCAGAAGAGTAAGATACGGACGTCAACAGTGTCTCCGTTCCTCAGTAAACGTAGAGGAGTGATGAGAGTTTAGTGGAGAGCGGCCCCGTCAGCAACCTCTTCAGGCTCCGAAACCAGCCATTTGAGTGCGGCTGCAACGATGATACAGAGTCCACTTAAGACGATGAAGACGGCAAATCCTCTTGCGTACCCGATGTGCCCGTAGATGTCCACGAAAAGTCCCATCAGTGGGAGGATAACAAGGGTACCGCCACCCCCGATCCCACTGATCCAGCCGGATGCCCCACCGACGGCCTCTGGGACGAACTTCGGCACCAGTTCGAACTGACATCACCGCGTACCGGAGTCGTCCTCGTTGGGTGGTTCGAATCCCTACTCGAGGATGGCGACAAGATGCAAGCCGACCTCTCCGGCAAGCCGCTGCTGGCCCACGCTATCGAGGGGATCACACCGGCTGTTGACGCCGTCGTCAACTGTCACAAGGTGTAGCTCGCTGATTTCAACCGTGAGCAAGTAGGGTAGGGTAATTCACGCCGATCTTCGACGCAGTCAACATACCGGTTGCGCCAGCACAGGATTTGGTCCCGGATCGCGGCCCAGCCGCAGGAATCGCGAACGCACTCGAAACTGTTCAGACCACCGTGGTCGCCGTGAAACGGCGGAAAGGGTGACTGACAATGGGGGTGCCAGTTTGCAGGACATTATCGACCGACTCGACGTGACCGTCCTCCCAGAGGAGACGGTACGCTCGCTCATTGCACGACGAACCTTCTTTGAGGCGAATACGGTCGAAGCGCTGGAGTAAGCCGACATACTGTCGAACGGCGATATGCCAGACGACTACTGGTGAGATCCGTTCACCCACAGAAATTCGAGCTTATCACAGGTCTCTATGAATCGGCTAGTAAACGACCGGTTCTACCGCGAGCGGCTGACCGAGACAGCCCAATTTCGAGTAAGGCGTTGTTTATACAGTAGCAGAGCTCTAAGCGAGAGTACCACAGTATGCCGGACTCGTCTAATCATAAAAGCACTGTCCGCGAGGAATTCACAAAACAAGCCACTGCTTACGCAGCAAACGCCTCACTCACTGACCCCGAAAAAGTAGATCGGTTGATCCGGGCCACTAATGCCTCCTCCGATGCACGCGTCCTTGAGGTCGCGACAGGACCCGGCCATATTGCGCTTGGATTCGCTGACGTATGCGATGAGGTCGTCGGTATAGATCTGACCGAGGCACCGCTCGTCATAGCCGAGGAAACAAGACAAAAACGTGGTGTAACTAATGTCCACTTCCAGAAGGGTGACGCTGAAATGCTGCCGTTCGACGACAACACGTTTGATATCGTGGTTTGCCGTCTCGCGTTTCATCATTTTGAAAACCCGTCACGAGTTCTTCAGCAGATGGCTCGAGTATGCCGTCCAAACGGTACTGTCGGCGTGGCTGATCTCATCGTGAGTGAATATTCCAAACGTGGAAATTACCAAAACCGATTTGAGCAACTCAGAGACCCCTCGCATGTGCGTGCTCTCTCGATGAGCAGTTTGATAGAGCTGTTTACTGAGAACGGGTTAGAGGTCCACAATGTGGAGACGGGCGTCCTCGTACCAGAAGTGGAACAGTGGCTCAGCAATGCACAAACACCGGACTCCCGAGCTGACAAGGTTCGAGAGATGATCAAAGAGGATGCAAATGAGGATCTAAGCGGGGCTCGGCCGTTTTGGCAGAATGGAGATCTACATTTCGTCCAGCGCACAGCCATCATTATTGGTCGCCGGTTGAAGAAATCGGTACACAACGCTACACAATCGACTCACGGCTGAAGCCGTGGGCTTGTCCGTGGACTCCCGGTCTACCTCCGAATTGGAATAGGCGGTGTAATCGCTGTGAATGGCCGAAAGAGGTCACCGGTACCGAACTAGCAGCTGAACTCGACATTGCAACTTCCACGCTTCACTAACACCTCCACAAAGCGGAGGCCAAATTGCTGGGAAACAAACAGCAGTAACACCGCAGCTCCCCTTGCGTCAGTTAAACTCAGAAACGTCTCTCGACAGGATCGTCCTCGCCGTCCGTTTCAGAATCTCCAGCCCGTCCTTCATGTCGTTGAGGTCGACGTACTCGTCGACAGTATGTGCCTGCGCCAAACTCCCAGGACCCCACGTAATCGCCGGAATGTCGGCGTGATTGATGAAATCCCGTACGTCGGTCGATGCCCGAATTCCCCATGGTTCCGGTGACACGTCTGCGACCGCCGTTGAGTGTTCGCGGAAGACCTCCGCTAATGGATGGTCGATCGGAATCTCAGCTGAGGAATAGGTCTCGGCGCGCTCCCACGTAGCTTCGATACTGAGGTCGCGATTAAGTTCCGAGATGACTCCGTCAACCTCGTCGTCCACCTCACTGATCGTCTCGTCGGGGAGAATCCGCCGGTCGAGGATAACGGACGCCCGATCTGCGAGTACGGCCTTATTAGAACCGGCACCCGCACTGATCTGGGTGACCGTGGCGTATGCCCGACCACAGAGAGGATCGCGTCGTTCGCGGAGGCGAGCGTCGTAGTCGTCCAACTTGGCGAGAACCGACCGAACGTGGTCGATCGGGTTCGTCCCTTGATCGGGGTCGCTCGCGTGTGCGGGCTCTCCAGGCCAGCTGATCTCGTACCAGGCCATCCCCTTTTCACTGGTTGCGACACGGCACTGCGTCGGTTCGAGCACGACACCGACATCGCCGTCGAAACCCGCATCAAGAAGCGATTTGGTTCCGGGATCGGCCGTCTCCTCGCCCATCGCGGCGTGGACGACGATCGAACCGTCCAAACTCCCGTTCTCGATCTCCGATCGAAGGTCGAGAGCCACGAGCATGGCGATGGCGACGGCCGTCTTCATGTCCACGCTCCCGCGACCGTAGAGTCTGCCGTCCTCGATGACGCCGCCGTAGGGAGGAAACGTCCACTCGTCGGGGTCGCCGGCAGGGACGACGTCAAGGTGTCCGTTCAACACTAACGTGGGGCGGCCGCTTCCGATTCGCGCGCCCACCTGCTGGCGGTCAGGATCTGGTTTGTCGACCACAGTCGAATCAACCCCGTGGTATGTGAACCATTCGTGGACGTACTCGGCGCATGCACTCTCGTTGCCGGGAGGGTTCTCGGACTCGATGCGAACCAGCGCGGCGGCGAGCGACGGGAGATCGGTCGGATACTGCTTTGACCCGCTCGGATCGTCATTCATAGCGAGGGCTCCATTTCGTCTTCCGCCGTTCCATACTGGTTCGCAACGTCATCGAGCGTCGGTTCGATACGGGTCACATCGCCGACTGCTCGCTCCGCACCGGCGGTGTCCTTCAGTCCAATGCCGGTGACAACCGCAACGACCGACTCGTCGGGGCTGATGATTCCTCGCTCACGAGCCTGGCGAATGCCGGCAATGGGGGCCGCGCCCGCTGGTTCGGCGTAGATTCCTTCTGTCCGTCCGAGCAGGGTTTCTGCCGCGAGGATGTCCTCGTCGGTTACGGTTAGTGCGGTTCCGCCGCTTTCTTCGAGCGCGCGACAGGCTTTGAGCGTGTTCCGGGGTCGACCGACGGCGACTGCATCGGCGAGCGTATCCGCGACATCGTCGACCTCGTCGTGGCCGTGGAATGCATCATGGATTGCACTCGCCCCTTCGGGCTGCACACCGAGCATCTTGGGAGTGTCGTCGACGTATCCTAGCTCGGCGAACTCCCGGAGCCCCTTCCAGCAGCCGGCGATGGTACAACCGTCGCCCATGGAGAAGACGACCCAGTCGGGAATCGAATCCTGGGTTTGTTCGGCAAGTTCGTGGCCCACGGTCCGCTTGCCCTCAATCTGGAAGGGGTTGATCGCGGCGTTTCGATTGTACCACCCATAAGAATTGGTTACCTCGAGACTCAAATCGTACGCCTCGTCGTAACTCCCGGCGACCGCGAGGACGTCCGCCCCGTAGACGCGAGGCTGGACGAGCTTTCCCTCGGGTGCGCTCTCGGGCACGAAAATGCGGCAGTCGAGGCCGGCCCGCGCCGCGTAGCCTGCGAGCGACGCGGCGGCGTTACCCGTTGACGCGCAGGTGATGACGTCCCGACCGGCGTGGCGTGCCTTGGTGACGGCGACGCTGGTCGCACGGTCCTTGAAGCAGCCCGTCGGGTTCCGGCCGTCGTTTTTGACGCTAACGTCGACCCCGAGTTCCGCGCCCAGTCGGGGTGCGTCGAGTAGGTCCGTCCCACCCTCGTCGAGCGTGACTGGCGTCGCCTCCGTGTCCACTGGGAGGAACGCCCGATATTTCCACTGGCTCCGGATGTCGCCGTCAAGCGGAGCGTCGAACCGGTCGTGGATGACATCGTAGTCGTAAACGACATCGAGGATACCGGCGACGCCGTCATGTTCCGGACAGGTGTAGATGACCTGGTCGGGGTCGTACGTCGCCCCACAGAGTGTACATTCGAGGGTTTCAACGTGATCGAGCATCACTTGATATCTTACGTCTACCCCTATATTACAGTACCACCAGCCATTGTCGGGGGTTCGAACGAAGACGGCTCCATCGTCTAAGAGAGTCTCTCACAGAGATGCAAGGAGGAAGCCCACGACTGAAGTCGTGGGTGGCTGACGTATGGTGTTATTCAGTGGGAGGGCGCAAACTCGAAGTTCATTCAGGCGGCGGGCATACTCGGCGACCCTCTCGTAGCCATCATCGTTGTAGCTGTCCTCAGCATCGTCCTTCTACGGGGTGTCGATAGCACACTGTTTTGGGTTTTCAGTTACCCCCTTGTGAGCGGAGGAATTCGCACGTACCAGATAGTGATGCCGAAAACGCACACAGGGGCCCCTACGAAGGGATGCCGAGTGACGGAAAACGATTCCTCCAACTAATTCGATTCTAAGACCATCTGATTGTTGGTTATAATTACCAGTTTATTGATTGGACTCGTCCCATCTATGTTTCTGCCTGATTCACTAGAGCAGTCCCTACTTCGAACTAGCCCCTATTGCTGAGCGCGTATTCGAGACGGTACGCTTGATGAGCCCTTGGACGCTTTCACGTCGTCTCAGGAACAGTCCGACGCCAAGTGCGACATAAACTGCTGTGTAGATGTAGAGTATGAGCATGCTCACGTTTGTTGCGGCCGGTTCAGTTACGGTCTGAATTACATAGAATTCCGCGAGGACCTGTGTAGCAAATAGGACGAGCAGGGCGATTGCCTCACGAGTACTAATCTCGAAGTTCGTGAGAATCGCAATTGCGAAGAAGCTCTGCGCTGCGGTAATCCAGATTTCGGCTGCTTGCTTCGAATCGAACGGAAGCGTTCCAATAGCCCCTGCTGAGATCGAATATACCACCGCAAGTGTTCCGATGAGCAACGTCCACTGGTTCAATTTCGAGGAGATGAGCGCGTTGAATCCCGCCGTCGACCGAGATTTATTCACAAGATAGGCAACGACAATGAGTTCGGGGCTCTCACTGGCGAGTGGTGCGAGCCACTGAATCATGAAGAACTCGGGGATACCGTACTGGAGTCCTAGTTGTTCGAGTCCCTCGGCAAAGGGGTGAACCGCAGTGAATATTATCGCACCTGAGAACGCGAATCCGAAGAGGATAACTGCTATTCGCTGGGCCTTCGGGTATTGTTGGAAGTAAGCGGGAACGCCAACGTGTTCCTCTGATTCATCGACATCACCACGGATGACGACGAGGAGATACAGGAGGAAGAGTCCGACGAGCAAGACCGTGTCAATCGGTCCAATACCGCCATTGAATGGGACGAAAAACGCAAACACGGTAGCCACAAGTAAGAATGTAATCTCGGTGGAAATCCCGCGGTCGAGTGTGACCGCATCTGCAAGAAATCCGGAACGTTGCTCAACTGCTGGGTCTGCAGTGCGCTTTGCACGGTAAATCGTAAACAGGGCAATGCCGGACCACCCAAGGCCGATAAGGATCCGGTTTGCGCCCGTCATGTTAGCCACTGCGAGATTGGCAGCCTGAGTGGACCCAGTGCCTGCCTCCCACGCGTAGAGTGCGTCGACAGCGTATTCCGGCGCGACCGCTAGCACTGCAAGGACCGCAATCGCAAACGCTTGCGGGACGTCTTTCTCAGCTGTTTCTGCTGCCCATGCAAGGAGAAATGCTGCCCCGAGAATTGCAAGCCCAGCGACCAAGACTGCCGTAATTGGTGTGATGTTCTCGCCTGGATGGACGGTTCCATATCCACCGTATGTGATGAAGAATCCAATCCAGGGGACAGTGAGGAGCAGTGCAACGCTAACAGCAGCGAGCGGATGACGTAATCGAGACAGCATTAATTCAGGAGAATACACAGAATCTATGTTGTTAATTCACAAGATGTTGGTCTTCTGGCTGAGTTTGGGCTTCAGAGTCGCTGAGAAGCAAGAATCCTTGTTTTAGCGCCTATTCTATAATATTGGCTTCTGAAGCCTTGAAACGGCCACACACTCACGTGTAAGGGGGTAGGGAGCCATCATCGAACATTGGAGAGTATTGTTTAGCGCCTCAATCCAGGTGATTCTGAAACGTAACCCAAGATTGCGCCGCTTGGCGACTGCACATCAATTAACAATAGGTTGATGTTCACTAATTCGACCAAACGGGTGATCTTGAGGGTTCAGTCTGGATGACCCGAAGAGATATTGTCACCTGAATAGTGGTTTTGGTATATGAGCGCCCTGAATAACCTCCATAAGGCAGGTAAGCCCCCTCGAATTGGCTATCGTAGGCTCTCTACAATTTTGGGGGCTGTCACACTGGTAACGTTCGGGACTGAACGGCTCGTGTATGAAACAGCGAGTCGGTCGCTTGGAGAAGTACCTGCGTATGTGATGGGTGGTGTACTACTCGTTGTCGGGATAAGTGCCTTCTACGCATCAATAAACGGTCAAGACATCACAACGGCAGTTCTCCTCTCGTTAGGTCCAGTTGGTGGACTCTTCGTATATTTAATCGGGTTTCACCTCGTCTTACCCCCAAGTACTGACTCGCCAACGTGGCTCATATTCCTCGCCTTTGCCGCGGGCCTCCTTGCAATTGGGACTCTCACACACCTTTGTGGTCGTTTAACGAGTTGGACGCCATGAGTTACTCAGACTGTGGCGTATTGTCAAGACTCGTTCAAGAACTCAGCTTCTGCTATAGGGACACTTCTTTTTACACTCTCTATTCCTCTTTTGACACCTTGCTTTGATTGATAGCCTTCCCCGCTATCTGCAATTATGTTCCCGTTAGTGGCGACAAGACGCCACCGCCATTCACCTGCCTTATCCCGAAATACCTCGAACGTAGCCATACAATTACTTCTGTATTATCCTTTCAGGACTAGTAGTTGCTGTGCTTCGGAGCAGCGTATAGGGAGTGACCAGGGCTCAGAATACGAGAGACAGGAGAACGATCTCGTATGGCAACAAAAGAAGACATAAGCGAGCAATCACCGCTTGATGAAGTGATGAACGATATTCGACGTGAGCTCGTCCTCCGTGTTGCAAAAGCCGGCCGCGACGAACATCGTGGCGTATACGACGCCCCCGAACACGAGTAAGCGTCGGTGGTTTAGCCGAATTTAGTAGCTATCTCCCCCGACAATCGTGCATTCTGATTCGCTCGGGCAACCCAATCTTCCGACATACCGGACACTCTACTAGAGGCGTTGAGGGGGGTTCCTCATACGACTCCAGTGCCGCGTGCAAGTGCGTTTGCACATCGGGGTTCTCCGTCCGAGACAACGCTTGTGGGAGATGCATGCGGAGTTCTTCACGGGCGCTCACGCCTGGGCCTCTTTCTGTTGAGCATCGATCTTGAGTCCAGTGTGGGCGAGTTGACCCATGAATTCCCAGTCGCGTTTCTGGGCGACGTATTTTTGCCAATGGCTGAGTGGCCGTCCGTTGAGTGGTTAAAAGTAATCGAAGTTACGGCCACGGTGGGCAGCAGCACCTCTGCTCTATATCTCAGCCACTGATTCTGAGGGAGAGAAAACGATTTACAGACACGTCTGCAAGGCTTGGTCATGGGTAGTTATGCAACACCACCGAATTGGGTAAATGAGTCGTCTGAGAATGATGACTCTCAACTACCGCTCGGTGATTTACTCTCAGGCCGACTAGCAGACGTCGACGTTGATTCTGTCGAAGCGGTGCGTAGCGAACGAAGACGGGAATGAAGGTTTTCGTCGATACGAACGTTTTCATTGCAAGTTTAACTGATGAACCAGATCGTGGTGAAATTGCGACACAGTTACTCAACGAGGACCACGAGTTCTGCACGTCGATTTTGAATCTCATGGAGATTCGGTCTGTTATGACAAAAAAGAAGCGCGTTGAGCAAGAGCGGGTCGAAGCAGTATTGTCAGACATCTATGGTAACGTAGATATCTACGCTCCCGAAATCAGCGACCAGATTAGTGCCTATGAATTACAGGAAGATAATCTCCTCTATACACTAGACTGTGTACTTCTTGCATTAGCCGACGACTTGGATGCGACATTGACCACCTTCGATGGAGAGATGCTCGATCACGGCGGTGTTGCGCCAGAAGAATTGCTCTGAGCAATTCAAACTGATTGCTTCTCTACAGCAATCCACTTGGGCTCAATCCACGTAATCTCCCCGACAGTCATGGACCCTGATTCGCTCGGGCAACCCTACCTTCTGACAGACAGGACACTCTACCAGAGAAGTCGACGAGAGGTCCTCACACGACTCCAGCGGTGCGTGCAGGTGTGCTTGGACATCTGGGTTCTTCGTTCGCGATAAGGCTTGAGAGATGCATACGGAGTTCTTCGCGTGCGCTCACGCTTGGGTCTCCTTCTGCTGTGCGTCGACTCTGAGTCCAACGTGTGCGAGCTGACCCATCGACTCCCAACCGCGTTTCTGGGCGACGTATTTCTGCCAGTGGGTGAGTGGGCGACCGTTGAGTGGTTGGTAGTGGTCGAGCTCGCGACCGTTGTGGACGACGGCGTCGGCAGGCTGGTAGTAGTGATGCGTGTAGCCCTCTTCGTCGACACCGAGGGCGAATGAGCGCGCGAGCGCTCGCGTGAAGTGGTCGATGAGCGATACGGTAGGCTCTTGTGTCGCGGGTTTCCTAGTTGACATTGGCTTCCTAGCCCATTGAGAAGCCCCGGTCGCGTGTTGGCGCACGCGGCCTTTCTACAGAAAGGCGAACCCAGTGCTTCTCAATTACAACTACAGTCTACACCAACTTAACCGTTACTAAGTAACGGACTGAAGCACTCCAAGAGTAACACTTTATCAACCAGCCATACGAGCGTTTCAGTACTTAATGGTCAATCGAGAATTCACACCGACTGAAAATCAGGAGGATGTGCTGTCGGTCTTCAAACTCAACCGTGAAGAAAACGAGCCGTGGGGCTATGCAAATCCGATGCGAATCCGATTAGAGACCGGCCTGAAGAAACAGCGTGTGAACGATGCGCTGAAGAGTCTCATCGCCGCCGGATGGGTTGAGCAAGTACAGGTAGAAGGCCAGTCAGTTCGAGGCCTCTATCGATTTGTCGAAGACCCACGAGAGCAATAAATTCAATCGATTTCGTCAGGGTCGAGCTCGCCCTCTAAGTACGCTATTCCGCGGTCAGTAATCGCGTAGTATCCCTCCTCTTCTTTCTCCTTTGTGACTAGATTATGCTCTGAAAGAGACGCAAGGTTTGCTTTGACTGTGGAATACCCGATTTCGTGACCTGACTTCACCATATTGTAGTGTAAGACGGAGGGAGGCAGCGAAAGTCGGGTTCTGCCGAGAAAGTCTAAGACGGTATATTCACTCGGCTTCATTCGTCGCGAGTATCCACAACGAGTGGTATGGTTCCGTCGATTACTCAGCAGACTAACACTATAAAGTCCAATATATAGACCGAATAGGCTAAGATTTATTCTCCATGCATTCCTTGTTCGGGATAGCGACCGCTCATCGGATCATCTGGTCCTCTCAGAAAGGACCCGTGTTGTAGCACGGATCCGGTGCGGTCGTTTGAGGAATACCGCATGTCATCGAACACACCCCCAACGCAAAAAGCTCTCGTCGCACAGCCACCCCTCACGCTCGAGGTCTCAGAATGACTGACTCCGTCGAAGACCTCAAGTCGCGCCTCGATGATCTCGAAGACCGCGTTGACGCCCTCGAAGACGAAAAATCAGATCTCGAAGAGACAGTCGACGCACAAGCTGAGACAATTGCCTCCCAGCGTGACCAACTTCGCGAGCAACGCAAGCGCTTGGATGAGTACGAGGAGAAACTCACTGTATCGAGGGACCACCGAAAACACCTCCAACAGCGCGTCCACGCCCTCGAAGATTCTCAGGGCGCAGACTCGGATGAGACAAATACGACAAGGTCGCCGCTGCAGCAACTCATCAGCCTCCCCTCAAAGGCTGTCTCGAAACTCACAGCCAACCAAAAGCGCGCTCGCTTCATCGCCAAAGACATCCGTGAGTACGCGAAGAAAGTCCCCGCCGGCTACGCCATCGACTCCAGTACGATTCGAAAAGTCCTGAAAGCCAAAGAAGACAGGACACCCCACACCCAAACCGTGAGTCGCGTCATGGACTTTCTCGACCGACTCGGGAAAGAAGACGTCCAGGTGGTCAAACGTCATGGCACCAAGCGTGCTGTGTTCACAGAGCGTGCGGTGACTGAACTCGCGGGTACGTCGTCAACTGGTGGTATCACGGACGTTGTGATGAGGTGGCGCTAACGGGGCTGTGATTACGGCGGGTTAGTCACATCGGGAGACGTCGTCCGCTGACACCAACGCGGTAGTCTGCGGTATTGTGAGCCGCAGTACTCGGAGGAACCTCTCCGTAGATAGGAGTAGTAGACGGAGAAGAAACGAGGGTGGGGTAGCTGTGCGATTGAGGCTCATCACAACGAGTGTGATTAAGGGGGTGGTTTTCGACCGTGGCTGATGGTCGACCATTACCGTGGATAACGAGCGTTGACGTGAATTTTTGGTGCTGTATGGACGGTTCCGTCGACCCCCAGGGGGTAACCAGTTATTGAGGATCGACGGAAACACCCTTGTGAAATCGCCACCCAGGAGCGTTCAGGGCCGCAAATTGGCCATGGTTACAGACGAACGCTAGTGCGGTTGAAGCGTGATGTCGAAGCTCATATCACACGCGCTCGAATCGTTACAGACGAACGCTAGTGCGGTTGAAGCAGCTTGCCGACAACCGGCGGGAGTCCGGTCCGAAAGATTCAGACGAACCCTTGTGGGGTTGAAGCCTTTGTCGGCTCTACAACGACGACGTCGACAGTTTCTACGACGCAGCAAGCGAAGTCGCCATGTCGCGAGACGGTGCGGTGGTGATTAGCGTCGACGGAGTGATCCAAAGGCAGATGGTTCGGTTCCTCGATTTTACCCCCGACACGGTACCTCAGGGTGAACACGCCGTAGAGTATGAAGACTGGATGGGTTCGCGCCACATGAGTGCGGCCGATACGTCGGTTCGGCCCGAAGTGGTGACGACAATTACGCTCAGCGAAGAAGCCGGTCGACTAACTCTTTTCGAGGAAGGAAGGCATGTCACGACGCCATACGATAAAATCCGTGATGAACGGAATACGCAAGGAGACAGCGTCGAGTGATTTAGCGGATTATTACGTGAAGCCAAGATTTATTCCGCTCCATACCGAGAAAGCGAGTATGGACGAACCGCGCGACGAACTGAAGGTCGACGCCGACGAGCGTGCTGAGGCACCCGACTTCGATGCGTTGACTCCCTTGGAGGACTTGGTGCGTGGCGACCGAACGCGGGATGATTTCTTCGACGCCGTCCTCGCGCTCGACAGTCCAGCGACGGCGACCGACGTCGCCGAGCTCGCGGGTCACGGTGTCGATGCCGCACGCGAGTACTTGGACTGGTTCGAACGGATGGGGATCGTGACTCAGGTCACGGAATCACCAGCCACCTACGAACGTAACCAGGAGTACCTGAGCTGGCGACGGGTCCAGAAACTCCGGCAGGAGTACGCCACTGAAGAGCTTCTCGACCTTCTGAAGACGGAATCAAAGCGCGAAGAGACGCTGGAGAGGGAATTCAACGTCAAATCACCGGACGAAATCTCGATTTCACGCTATGCGAGCGAGACTGACCGAACCATTGAGGAAGTCTGGGAACGCCTCTCTGCGTGGCAAACAGCCCGTCGTCGGGTGGCGCTCCTCGAACGAGCGCTCACGACTGAGTCCGGTGACGGCGCTGATCTACAGTCCGCGGTATGAGTGGCGGAGACGAGAACACGTCAGACCCGTTTCACGGTGCGCCGATTGATTTCGACCGACTTGACACCATCCGAGAGCGCTTCGCGGCTGATGACCGTTTCAAACGAATCGCTGATCAGCCGGCGTTTGCCCCGGAGCGTCTAGTGTGCGTGTATGATCAACGGTTCTACCCGGAACGAGTTCGTGCTGCTCGCCTGGAAGTAGTCTGGTTCGAAAACGGAGACTTCTCTCTACACTACCACGAGGAACACGAAAGCGGCGAGTTCGATCACCGATGGGACAGACACCCGTCCGGTCACAACACCCGTGACCACGTCCATCCAGGGCCTGACGCACCGACACCCGGTGACGACACGTCACATCCGGCGGACTGGCGAGATGTCCTCTCGATGGTCCTTTCAGAGATCGAAGACAGACAGCGTGCCTTCTGGGAGGAGTAGAACACGATGTCGAATTTGCTGTGTTTCTGGTCGATGGTGCTCAACACCTCCAAACTGCGCTGGCCAGAGCTGGACTCCGATTTCAAACTGAACGAACTGAAAATCTGAACGCCATCGAACGAATTTTTGAGAGCTCAAGCACCGCACTTTTTCCTTCTCAAATTGCTTCAACCACGGTGAGCCGCAAACCGCCGAAAAGTGCTCCAAGCATTTGCTGGCTGGCTCAATGCTCCAAACTAAACACGACTATACGCCCGACGCGTACGTTTAAGCCACATTGAGCGACAGTTGCGAGTATGCTCTTGGACGAACTCGCGAACATCGACTTTGACGACGCCAAGACACGACACGAACTGAACCGACTCTGCGCAGAATCCGCAGAGAAAACAACTTTTGGAGAACTCTCCGCATGACCGCACACGAAACAGACGACCCGATAGACCAACCCGAACGTGAAGCAATCCGTTCGCTCGCCAACGCGATTGTCGACCACACCGAGAGAGGCGACGACGGACGAGTCACGGCCGACGATACCCAACGTGTTCTTGCGGACGCCCGTGATCTCTCGCTGCTCGTACTCGAAGAACTTGGACGCTCAGATATCGAGCATCAACGCATTCTCCGGGCGATAGATCGCGCCGTCGACACCGAGTTCCCGTCGTGGGCTGACTACGTCGGTGGGTCAACGGACCCCGACGTTGAACAGACGCTTCTCGACCGTGCGGAAGCCGAGTACGAGGCGCTCGAGGGCGAGACGGCCGAACGAGACGAACTCTCGAAGTGGTTGGATAAGAAGCGGTGGGACGAACAAACCGAGCGGCAATGAACTGCGACCACCACAGCCGGGCGACCAAAACCCACGTCTCAAAACGGCCCGAAGTGGTGACGACAATTACGCTCAGCGAAGAAACCGGTCGACTACTCTTTTCGAGGAAGGAAGGCATGTCACGACACTATACGATAAAATTCGCGTAGAACGGGATACGCAAAGAGACCGCGTCGAGTAACCTCCTCCAGAAGTACGCACCAAAGAACCTAATCTGTTCAACTCTGCTATTGAGCTATGAAGGTACTCGTGTACGGTCCGCTCCGGTCTGTAACTGGTGAAAAGACGATTGAACTCACAGTGGACGGCAATTCAGTACAAGATGCCGTCGAGTCATTCGTCTCGACGTATCCACGCACTGCATCACAACTTGTCGACGAGGAAGACAAAATTCGTCCAAGTGTCCGTATCTTGATTGAAGACGAACGAGTCTCGCTCAACGATACCCTTTCGTCTGATGCGACAATGAAATTGTTCCCTGCAATGCGAGGTGGGTCAGTGACCCACGACTGAAGTCATGGGCTTGTCAGTGGACTCCCCTTCTGCCTCCGTTACGGAGTAGGCGCGGAACTCGCTGTTCAGGTTCAGCGTCCCTGACGGCAGCACACACTGACAGGGTGTGCCTTCACTCGAAGACGTCTGCCACCCCTAAAGGGATGGGCTTCCTCCTTGCATCTGTGTGAACTAGAGGTTGTACTGGCTCTTGACCGTCTCTGCTAGCCCAACTTCTTCGAGTTTCTCCATCGGGACGAGCATCGACAGTTGAACCACACCCGGAAGTCGAGCGATTTCAACACCTCCGGTGAATGTACAGCGTGCACGGACCTCACCTTCAGTCATATCGAGTAATGCGCTCGCTCTGTCGAACGCGTTCTGTGTGGCGTCATTAATCGTTGCACCTGACCCAATAACTTGGATGGGGCCAGCATCGTGTACGGAGTCCACACTGTATTCAGATGCAAGTTCATCTCCAGCCTCACGCTCACTGTCAGTGTATGGTTTTGCAATGTGAGGCAGGTCTTCCTCGTTTGGCAGGAGAAGCGGGCCATCCAATTCGAGTCCTTTGATAACCTCGACTTCGAGTTCGGTCTTCCCACTCACGTCAGTCGTGTGTAACGAGAGTTCACCATCACCCTGATTTGCGTGGAGGTCACCGACGTAGAGACCGGCTCCGTCGACACGGACTGGACAGATGAGGGTCGCCCCTGGCCGGACGTCGTTCGAGTCGAGGTGGCCGTCAGTACGTGCTTCAAGTGCGTCTTCATCTGGAAGCCCCCAGTCGTGTTCGGCACCGATGAGAAATTGCCCGAAGTCTCCAGCGTTGTGCGAGTCTGGAAGTTCGATTGCGGGTGTCGTGCCGATGTTGCCGATGAATGGTCGGAGCCGCCCAAGTGTACCCGGAACCTCATCAGGTTCGTACAGCAAGATTGGGTGCTGTCGTGAGTTCTCGGGGAGTGCGAGTGCTTCGTCTGCTCGTGTAGCGAGGTCGTGGGCACCGTCTTCGCCGACCGTAATACCGACTGTTTTGTCGTCATCGAAGACGACGGTGTATCCATATTCGAAGCCGAATGAGGAGGCATTCGCCCCGCATTCTGCACATCGAATTGCGCCTTCACCGGTTCCTTCAACAACTGTTTTCGGCCATTCCGTTCCACATTCTGGGCAGCGGTGGTCAACGAAGGGATCATCACCAAATGCATCCGCCCGTTCTGCCATGCTCCCGGTACTTGTGGCAATGCTCGTTACTTCGACATCCTTGATTCGGACGACCAGGGCATCGCCAGGTTCGGCGTTCTCAATGTAGATTGGGCGCGTGACTTCGTGTCCGCCGCGGAACTGTGGTGTAATCATAGGACCCCAGCATCCGGCTGGAGTGTGCGTTTTCACAGTTCCGCCGTCAGTGACAGTGCCTCCTGATTCCTGTTCAGGGCCAACAAGTCCAAGTGTGAATTCGTCTACTTCGAGTACGTCGTGGATCTGTTCAGACATTGGTTGTAACTCGAACGGAGAGCAACATAGTGATTGTGTAGCACTGCACAGACTTCCGGTTCTATAGAGGATAGAGAGTGCTTAGGTTTGCGAACTCCCCTGCCCGGCACTCGCGGAGGAAGGGGCCTTAGCGCCCCCCACCGCACAAGCTAATTATCTACCAAGTTCTGCTTGGTGGGCAACCACGCACGTTTCTTGCTGCCACCGCCGAAAAGACCGGACAGATCGTCCGTGATAATCAAGCAATTTTGTATCTCCCTGTTATTATGTTCGCAGAGACTATATCGTATCAAAAAAACGGGTTGGATAGGATGTTCGATTTTGCAATTGGTTTCCCGCTCATCATCGTGCTAATGGTAATCGCATTCCTCTCTGGCATCGGCATTACGACAATTGGCCCAGGGGGTATTTTTGTGACGATTGCATTATATTCGCTTACACCTGTTTCGTCGGGTACAGTCGCGGGAACTGCACATGCGACATTTATCGCGACTGGTATAGTCGGAAGTGCTGCATATGTTCACTCTGGGGAGCTGAAAACCGGCGAAGCGCGCGCGATGGCGCTTATACTCAGTCTCTCGTGTATTATTGGGGCCCTCATCGGTGCATACGTGAACTCCTTCGTTCCGAGAACGATCTTCGGACTCCTATTGGGTATCGTTGCGATGGCGACTGGTATCACTATTGTCTATCGTGAACGGCGTGATCTCAGTCCATTATACCAGCTAAATGTAGCAAGACGAGAGGGACAGGTCGTCCTCGGCGTCTTAGGATTCGCTCTCGGAGTCACCAGCGGTTTATTAGGTGTCGGGGGCCCTGTGATCGCAGTTCCGGCACTGATCCTAATTGGTGTCCCAATGTTGCTGGCTCTTGCTGTCGCTCAGGTACAATCAATCTTCATTGCAGCGTTTGCAACCACAGGATACCTCATCCAAGGCAACGTGTCGGTGCCACTCGCAGTGTTAGTTGGCCTCCCATTACTCGCAGGCGTTGTCGCCGGGTGGAAGGTGGCTCACCTGATTAACCCTGCGAGGTTAAAAGTGGTATCAGGTATTGTACTCATCGTCGTCGGACCCTATCTTGCACTGTAGTCAACATCTGCTCAATACGCACGTAGATGAGCAGTTGTTTCGCGTGTTTGAATGTCTAAAGTAGAGGATTTCAACAGAGCCAACTAGACATACACCGGCGTTGTTGATCTCCAGTTATAGGCTTTCTCGCACAGAAAGATATTGTCAGATAAAGATGATTGGCCTTGGTGAAATCCTCAGTCGGTGATAGGTTTCAGCGAGCGTGTTGAATACACATCGCGTATCGGTTACCGAGCAATTGTCCTGCTATGAGGGGACGAAGTGGAGACACAGATGACATACCACTCAGTAGAGAGAAGGAGACTTTCGTTTTTCTTCGCCAGCTGCGCCGATTCCCGAGATGGACCTCAATCGTGCAATCATGCGCGTCAAACGTGGCTTCTATTGGTATCTATGGGTCGCGGCAGCGAGAAACCACACTGGGGTCACTCTCCGCGTTTTCCGTAGGTCTCCTCACCCCAACCATAATCGGACGCTTCGTCGTTCCGTTCAAGGTAGTTCTCCAGTACCTCCTGCATAGCTCGGCCGAGATCATCTAACGCGGCATCAATCATCGAAACCGCACTCGAATCGAGTGATTCGGTCGCGTCTTGCTCCCGCCAGTCGTCCGGAATCGTCGGGGCATCGAAGCGAAGACGATCTTCGGTTGGGTCCCAGTAGAAGTCGAACGCCTGGAACAGGCCAAGGTCGCTGACGATTTGGACCTGCTCTTCGTCGAGATTCGTGTACTCGGTCCACTCGTTGAATCCCTCCTTCCACGCACCCTCCTGAAGTAGATCTTCGATATCCTCGCGGTAGAAGTCCTCTGATCCGAGCGTTTCTTCCTGCCACTCAAACTCGCGTGGCATCCCTCGGTTCGAGAGGTCCGGTGATTCCGGAACCTCTACATCAAGCGTCATACCACTGATTTCACTGGCAAAATAATAAAGCCCCATATCAATTCCCAATGAGAGACGAGATGCTCTCTTGACAGAGCAGCCCGTTCCTGGATAGATACTCCGTTTTCAGCGCGCTATACTCGACAGACAGAAATTAGTTCACTAAATAGAAAGGCGTTATCGTGCTGATTACACCCTCTGTATCTCGCATGGTGTTTCTGATTGAACCTTGGCAGTTCGTAGAGGTGCTGCTGAATAGAGTGCGCGAGTCGGTCACGCAGCTTTTTCGACCTCGGTGTTACATACAGTGCGCGTCTCGGTCACTGGCTCGGCACTTGATGCATGCTACCTGAATAGCTCAGTGTAGAAAATGTAATTATCTCCTGTCGTTGTTGAATCGCTTCGTAAATTCTGTGAGAGACAGAGTTCTGTTGCCATAGTAGACTTGGAGAGCAAGTATAGTGCCCGTGAACGAAGCAACGACGATGAATACGAACGCAATTGGCACCCAGAAGAGAAGGAACCCCGTTGTGGGCATACTCGGAGATAAGTGACATTTAGAATAATCTTTGTGGTCATGAAGTCCGCAGACCTACCTAACGGTTGTTCCACCACTAAGGGAGTGAAACGAATGACACCCTTTTGCTGAATACATTCTCTCTATTCAGCACGCCGTTTCTATCAGATTCTGAAAATTCCAATGGAGCCGACTGTAATCGATGCTCCAGAGGTTGTGCGAATCGTTATTCCACGAGTAACCCAATGATCTCCTGAGCGGTGGAACTGATTCGACCGAGGCGCTCTTGAATCGCCTCCGAGTCATCGCCCTGCCACGCAGCGAGATAGAACGCAGAACCACTCGTGTCGAGTCCGAAATATCGACCGACGATGTACGCGACAGCTTCCGCTTCGACCTCGCGTTTTGCCCGTTCGGGTTCATCGTCGATATCGAAGTGGAGCAGCGCGTGGGCGTATTCGTGAATCAGCGTGACCGCGAGATCTGCTTGGTTCGACCGAGCCCTCGCCTCGACGACTGGCTGGAAGTCATGTAGGCCCCGATACTTACAGACCCCTTTCGCGTCGCCATGTTCCCAGTCGTCGGCATCTACGATGCGAACCGTCACACCGAGTTCATCAGCTGCATCTTTGAGCGCTGGCACCAGGTCGTTGTCGTCGCCCGTCGCCGCCGTCTCCAGTTCGGGAAGCGGTTCTCCTTCCGTCTGAGATACATCGAAGACAGGAGCTGGTTTGAACCCGACGAGCCCTCTCGACCACTCCTCGGGTGGCGTCGCGTCGTACTCACAGTCAGTGTTGGCGTGGTAACTCGGCGAGTTTGCACACTCGGGACATCGCTTCGTGATGATGGGTGCCCAAATCCAGATAGCCTGTTCACCTTCCTCGACGTGGCGGTCGAACTCGTCTTGCCACGTTCGATATCCGGCGACATGACTCGCTTCAGGACACTGCTGTTTGATGAGCAGCGTGTTTCGGTAGGAGTAATCGTGGAACTGCCGTTGGACGTCAAGCCACGCCTGAAACTCTGCACTCGCTTGCGCGTCGTCGACGGAGTCGACAAGGTCGTTGATCCACTGCTCGATGGTACTGTGCATCTCGTCACGTCGGGTGTCGGAATCGTCGAACGACACCGCTGCGTAGTCACTACTCGCCATGAGTTGTCTCGCGAGCACTCCAGGTTTGGAATGCCCCGCACCCTTCGGGGACAGAAAAACTCTTCCGAGCAAATGGAATCAGTCGGAAAAATCCGTGTGTGAACGTGCTAGTGCATCGCGGGCGGGATGTAGACACTGGCCTCGCCCATGACCTCCTCGAGGTGGTTCCGAGTGCGGTGCGTGAAGTAACAATCGTAACAGCAGTACCCACAAATCTCTCCAGTATCGTACTCCGCGACGAATGGGCCACGCGACCCCGTCCAGACGTCGTCTTCACACTCGACGCAGGCCGATGAGTGAAGGTCGGCCGGTGTCGGAGGTTGATACTGTGTCTGGTTATTACACCCAGTCGGTTTCTCCGGCCAGACGCCTTGATTCTCCCAAAACGAACGGACATGGCCAAGCCCGTGGCGGACCGTTGCTCGAACCGTCAGGTGGTCGGCATCGCGACCGCTGTCGTCCCACCCTCTATCCGTCCAGAATTCGCCGAACTGCGCACCGCGATGGAGTCCGTTCCAATCGAGGCCGACGATGTCGGCTGGTGGGTCGCCTGTCAGCGTCGGTTGCGTCAACTGGTCGACGACAGTGAGTTGTTTGGGTGGACTACCTCCGAGGATGTGGACTCGACGGCCTCGCCAATCCACTGGATCTGAGAACTCGTGTGCCAGAATATCCGCGTAACCACGGGAGTAGCCGACGACGATGTCGTCTGGTATCTCCTCAAGTGCCGCTTTGCATTTTGGGACGATGACAAACTCCGTTTTGGGAACCTGCTCTTGGAGGTCTCGCACTGCCCGAACGTACGACTGGGCCTCTGCACTATCGTAGGCATCACCGATGATACCGACGTCGGGTTCGTGTTTCAGAACTCGCTCCGTGTAGCGGTCGAGATCTGGATTTTTGAAGTCGTTGTCGAGCATGCCGACTGGTAGGTCGAGATTGAGGAACTGCTGTTGTTGGTAGCTGCAGTCCTCTCGAAAGCCGGTAAGGAAGCCGAGGTTCAACGCGTCGATGGCAAATGGGACGCGATGGAGAAATGCCACATACTCCGCCTGTCGAGCGTCGGCGTAGGTGTTTGTCGCGCTGTCGCTGGTTGCTCTAGAGAAGTCGTGAATGGACACAGGGAGTCTCCTGCGGGACTCTGCCGCCCCGCAGCTCTCAGGGGCGGAAAAACACTACTGTGGGATGCATTACCCAACAAGACCGGAATCGGTCCCACTCTGTTGGTTACTCCTCAAACAAGCAGCGAGCGGCTGCCTCGTTGCCGGCGAGCGTCTGCTGGTTCTCGTCGAAATCTGCGAAAAGCGCCGACTGGTCGCCCTCAGATGCACGGGCCACTTCCGGTCGGTCGTCGACGCCGAACTCGCTCGCCGCTGGTTGGTCGAGTCGTGACTCGCGGTCGCGATGGTCGACTTCTGCGCCGAAGTCTTCGATCGAGGTTTCGACGCTCGTTTCGGTCACTTCGAGTTGACCATCGTCACCAAAGGCTGTCTGCCGATGCACTGAGATGTCTAGTCGGTTGCTCATTTGAATCGAGCCTCCAGCCCTCTGAGGCTCAAAAATGTCTTGCGGAACCGAGACCTCAGAGGACCTATCCACAGACGCGGACAATTACTCTGCTGACTACTGAGCCCGATTCACTCCTCTTGTGTCTGAATCTCCTGAGCCCTGTGTTCGAGCCGTCGGAGAATCTGTGCACGCTGTTGATTCGTATTCTCGTAGGCGACACAGGCTCGAAGCGTCGTCATATCGTGAATGGTCGCGATGCCCGCATCGATGAGGTGCGTGGTCGGTGCTTCGAGACGCTGCTCCAGTGTCAGGCCGGTCGCTGCCGTTGACTCAGCTGAGTCGTTACTCATTAAGTTTCGCCTCCAGCCATTCTGGAGGCGCGAAAAACCAGCTCTTTGAGCGCCCTACTTTGCCTTCCTGTCGGGCTGAATTTGCCGAACGTCCTCAGCGAGATCGTGCAGATACGCTCGCAGCGTGTCCATGTCTTCGCGGGCCTCTGCAAGCGTTCGTGCCTTGACTTTAGCCGTCAGCTCGTCCTGGTCTCTCGTCGCCGTTCCACGTTTCAGCTTCACCGTCAATGAGACACCAACGTCGCTGCGCTCGACGTATTCCGTCTGGGTTGCTTCCTCTCGATTCGGCTTTGTCGCTGTTGGGTTGTCGTCAGTCATTGCTTCACTGCGTGGGGTCTCTGTCCCCCGGACCCCTTTGGGGGTTGAAAAATCCCCTGCGAATCTATCGACTCCTTGAAAGCCAGCCTATTCAATCGGCGAATCGAGTCAGTTCCACAGACTCAGGCTACCGGCTGGAGGAACATGACGTTCACACGCCCAACAGCATCGAAATCCCGGAGCTGATACACTAACTCACGAATCCGATTTGCGGGACCAGTACAAAAAATGGTCTCCAGACACCAGTCCCCGTGATGCATGTGTTGAGTCGTTCCAATGATGTCCTCGAACTCGTGTTGAATTGTATGGAGTTCTCCGATGACAAGTGTGTGTTCGTAGTCGAACGCTATTGCCGCAACAGCTTCTCCTTCAATCTCTTCTAACCGAGTGTGGCGCTCGATGTATTCTTGCATCGCTTCACGGACTGCTCGTGACCGTGACTCCATCCCCTCGGAGTTCCACGTCTCGTCGAAAGAATCGAGTACCTCCTGTGGAACGTTGAGGCTCGTTCGCATATGCGACCTTCCGTTGAGAGCTACTTAGGACCCTGTTATTACGATTCCTCAGAATCAAAATAACGGAACGTAATTGAGTCTCTCTTATCGATGTCCGAATAATGGGTCGTCTCTCTGGGTCTATCTGGAAAGAATCAGCACGTGGGAGTATCATCAAATACTATCTCTACAAGTCCACCAAAGCGGTCGAATTCTACCGGCCGATTATGTATCTCTTCTTCCTGGCACAGGGACTCAGCTTCACGCAAATCGCCGTCCTCGAAGCGATATATAATCTAACAACATTGGTCGGTGAAATACCGACGGGGTACATCGGGGACCGCGTTGGTCGACGGAACAGCCTCCTTATCGGGACGGTGCTGATCGCGGTAACGCTTCTGGGGATTGGCCTTTCTGAGTCGTTTTTCGCGTTGGCGGTTCTCTATGTCTGCTGGTCTGCGGGGTACAACTTTAGATCCGGGAGTGAGGATGCGTGGTTATACGACACGCTCACAGACGACCTTTCGGAAGACGAGTTCGCACACGTACGAGGGCGAGGAGAATCTGCAGCGCTCGCGGTTGGTGCTGGTGCAGCCATTGTTGGCGGGTATCTCGGGAGTATCGATCTCTCGTACCCGTGGTTCGTCGCAGCTGCAGTTACTGGGTTCGGCGCCGTGGTACTGCTCACACTAGACGAACCTGAAACGTACAAAAAGACAGACACGGACGAGTTGAGCTTCCGCCGAACCGTTGGTATCGTCAAGGAGGCGCTTTCCGAGCGGAATCTCAGGGCATTCATTCTCTATTATTACGTCCTCTACGCCGCTGTGACGTACCTCGTATTCGTTTTTCTCCAACCAATATTCCAGACCGTCGTTGTCGATTTAGGGGTCTCCCCTGAACAAGTCGAATCACTTCTGGGATGGTTCTACGCAGCGTACAGTCTCGTCGGCGCGGTACTCAGCTACTATACCGGTGCGATCAAGGACTTCATCGGTATCCAGACGTGGTTCATCATCCTGCCATTCATCGTCGGTGCAGCACTGGTCGGGATGTATTTCGTTCCGATACTTGCGCTGCCGACCTTCCTCGTCGCTCGAGGGCTCTCGGACGTCACACGGTCGTTCGCTGGACAGTACGTTAATAACCGAATCGAAACGCTCGGACGCGCAACTGTGTTGAGCGCTATGGCGATGGTCAGCGGCTTAGCCGTCATTCCATTTCAACTTGGAAGCGGTGTTCTCTCGGACTATGTGTCTCCACTGTTTGCGCTAGCTGTCGGAGGAGTTGTCCTCATCGTTGGTTCTGGAGTAATTCTTTCGTGGGAACTCCCTGTAACCGAACAATGACATTACCGGAGGCTTCGAAAAACGAAGGTTGAATGCTGGATTATTCCTCTTGTGAGCGGATTTCGTCGGCTTGTTGTTTGAGCCGACGAAGGATCTGAACACGTCCCCGATTCGCATTCTCGTAGGCAACGCAGGCTCGTAGTGTCTCCATGTCGTGGATCGTCATGATACCGGCGTTGATGAGTCGAGTGTTTGGTGGCTCGAGACGCTGTTTTGGCGTAAGACCGCCCGATTCTACAGATTGATCTGATGACTTACTCACTGATGTTCGCCTCCGCGCTTTTGAGGCGAGAAAAAACGGCTATAGGTTGACCTGCTTCCGTGACCGGCTATCAGTTGCACGTCACGCATTCAGACCCCACCAAACATCGTCTTCGACTGCCTGCAGTTCACGTTCTGCACGCCTGACGCGGTCACGTCCAACGAGTTCAATCGCCGTTTCTCGGTCGATTTCGTCGTTCACGTACCGTGAGAGGATGAGGTCTTCGACACCGTGTTCCAGCACCTATTCGAGGATCTCCGATTCGGGGATACCTCGCGCTTCCGCGATTTCTTGGACCTGTTCGGTGAGATCCCTAGCCATGTCTACACAATTGCTCTGCAATGACCTAACCGTCTGTGGATACTCTGTTGGCAGTCTAGGTTAGTTTGGACAGTAGTTCGCGTCAATGTTAACGTCGTCATACATACGGTCGAGCATGTCGAGTGCTGACTGGAAGTGCGCGTAGTGCTCGTTTGCGAATGCTACGGTTTCTTGGAGGGAGATAACGGGCCGTCCGTCGACCATCTCGGCCTCGATCTGTGCCTCCGGCTCGAGGACCACCTGTATCGGTCCATCGAGGTCGTCAGCGGGCTGGCGCTCCTCTGCAGTCGGGATTCCAAACCGGTCGAAGAACGCCACCCAGGCGTCGAGGTCGGACTCGTGGACGGCGATGAACAGCGAATAGTCCTCTGGGTCGCGAGCGACCTGGTAGCCACCGCGAGTCCAGACATAGACCGCATCGATGCCGGTGTAAGCATACTCCATCCCTGCGAACTGCGGGATGACGTACGCTTCCGGGATAGATGGCGGCGAGATGACTGCTGAGGCCGTCAGGAACTCGAGACCGGCGTCCCGAATTGTCTGGTCGACGACCTGGAGGCCGTCATCGTATTCGACGTATCCCGCTTCCTCGATACGGTTCACGACGCGCCGAATCGTCTCCCGGTTCTCGTCGATCTTCCGTGCGACACCGGAGATGGAATCACCTGAGTCGAGTGCAAGGATGACCTTGAGTTCCTTCTCACCGCACACTACGTACATCCTATAGTTGCACAATTATGTGCAACGCTCTAAAGAAGTACTATTCGTGTGGGTCTGCTGGCTGGATTTGGCGAGCGTCTTCGGCGAGGTCGTGGATGTACTCGCGAAGTGTCTCCATATCATTGCGGGCGTCTTCCAGCGTTTTCGCCTTCACCTTGGCTTTGATCTGGTCTTCATCTCGGGTCCCGGTTCCGCGTTTGAGTTTCACGGTCAGCGAGACACCAACATCAGTGCGTTTGACGTGCTCTGTTCGCTCCGTTTGATCTCCGTTCATTGCCGATTCTGCCGAGTCAGTGGCTGGTTGCTTCGAGTCAGACATTATATTCCCACGAGGACTATTGGAAGGTCCTCGCGCCCCTCCCGAGGGCAAAAAACACGATTCTATCAGACGCCGTCCTTGGGTTATCCGTGCAGCTGTAACAGGCAATTTCACTGTCCTGCAGACGCTGGGAGAACCTCTGGGCCGGTCACACCAAGGGCGGACTCAATCTCGCTACCGGTGAGTCGCCAACGCTCTGTGGGACCGGCGCACTCCAGTTGACTCACAATTTCGTTCTTGAACTGGGTGTAGTGCGTTAGCGCAAATTCTTCGTCCTCGGTGTAGTCGAGCAGGAGCGCGAGTGCGAGCTGCGCTGGCCCACTCCCACTGTATCCCCATTCGAACCCCGAGGGACTGTGGTTTACCAGCTTGAGGCTTCGGTCTGGAGTGAGGCGTTCCTGTTTAGGTAGCTTCTCCACGACGGCACGCCCTCGCTGTCGGTAGCCGACGTAGACGATATCGCGGTCACTTCTCTGGCTTCTCTGTTGGAGCGACTGTGAGTTGATAGTTCTACTCATGGGTCTGTTCGAAGGTACTCGTTCGAGCACCCCCGCACCCCTCAGGGGGTGAAAAACTTGTTGCAGTCCCTGAGTTGCAGTTGCCCTTGAACGAGCTAACCAACACCACCGACTATACGTTGGTTAATCCGTGCTCGGTGGATGCTGTACTCGCGGAAGAATCTCAGCGTTCGGCGCCGTAGACGATCGCCGAGCGGCTTTCGAAGCCGCATTCTCGACACTCGAACCACCGTTGTACCTTGGCGCCGTCAGCACTCTTCTGGCAGACGACGACGTTGTCATTCGGGCATTCAGGGCATATAAGGCGGGGATTTGGACGTTTTCGGAGTCCATCACGAAGTGCATCGGCCTCTTTCGTCTTGACGCCCCGCGACCACACTGGGTAGCCTTCAACGAGGATCGCCGCACGCCACTTGTGAACGTACGAGTCCGGGGCGCGGTGGAGGACTGCTCGGGCTCCAGTCTCCATATTTCGATACTCAAGACTCGGGGTCCGGCTCTCTTGGGTCCAGTTAGGAATGGATGGCATGGTGAAGTCCTCCTTAGAAGTGGACGTCCGCTGGAACGATCCAGAGGTCGTCACTCTCGTCGACGATGCGATCCAGCTGGTTTCGGTGGCGAATCCCGCAACCGTGTTCGTCGTGCAAGAAGATCGAAGGGCCGTCGTAGGCACCGACTTGATGGAAGGCGTGCCGGGCGAGATCCTCATCACGCATTATTTCGTCATCACTGAGTTCGTCGAGTGCCTCCCGTACTCGATTGAGGTTCCGCTGGAACTCGCTCTTCGTCGCGTCCCAACCGCGCTCCAGGAGTTCCTGACCTTCGTCAGAGTCTACGCGCGCTGCAACTGGGAGGTCGCCCCAACGGGCTTTCCCTGCCACCATCGTGCCTTCTTGATCGAATGTGACGTAGTAGTCAAACACGGCGCCAGCGTGTGGGTCGGCCCCAATCAGTCGATCGAACACTGCTTTACCAGTGGCCACTGCGTCGTCTCGCGTCGATGCCTCTACCAGAGTGTAAATGACTATGTGCATCGGTTTTCACCTTCGTCTGCCGACGCACGCGACTGCACACTGCCTCGCTACGTGATGCGCCGGCACCCATCGCCGGCGCTCAAAAAATAGTACTGACGACGCTGACTAGGCGCTCTCGAACTCCGACTGGCAATCTTCCTTCATGGCGGTGATCGTCAAGTCTCCGATCTCGTAATTGTCCTTGAACTCAACCGAGAACGTATCCGAGTTGTAGGCGGCGTAATATGCGCGATGTCGCTTGACGTGTTGGCCGAAATAGGTGCACTGCCCATCGTGTACGGGCGACGTCGAAGTAAAGACGAGTGTTGTTGAAACCTGTTGTAGTTCGATAGATGTTTCGTTTGTTCAATGTGAAGGCTGCGATGCCTTAATATTCAAAGAAGCTCTTGGGTAGGCCAGTATAGAAGCTTCACATATATCATATCACACGATAAAAAAATACTTAACTCAGGTATCAGATGGTAGTACATGAATTCTATACGTGTTACCGTGCTGGTGGTAATACTGGTTGTCATTAGTGGATGTGGAGGCATCCATGACTCGCCCCAGCCTCCGACAGTAACAGGATCGAATTCGGCTTCAGATCATCAGACATCGCCTCCAACGACGAGTGTGCCCGATAATCCAGTCGTTCTCCGGGCAGGTTCTCTCCCACTGAATGAAGATGTTGTGTATCTTCGAACTAATGAGTTGCTCGGTACAGACCCATCTTCAACAACGGTTTCTCAAGTGTCTCGCAATCAAGGTGTCATGAGTTCCTGTTATCAGACGCAATTCTTTAAGCGAATGGGCGCTCCTTGTGAATATAATGGTAAATATCCCCCCGTAACAGGACGTGTTTCTCAAACTTCGTCTGGAGTGACCATACAAACGACAGATAGCGCTTTAGCAAGCGAGATAGAGTCAGTACTGGCTCATGAATTCGTCCACTCAATCCAATCAAAGCAGGGCATCTCGTACAACTCGCTGAGTGGTCCCAAGACGACTGATGGAGCAGCAGTGCGACGAGCTCTCATCGAGGGTCAAGCGGAATACATAGAGCGCGAGTACGAGTTGGAATATCTCGGAAAATCCGATAGAGACGCATACAGGCAGTATCAAAATCACCGTGGCTATCATCAAGCTGGAGTATATTATTTTGGCTCAGAGTACTTCGAGACACACTCGAAATCAACTCAGAAATCGTGGAAAATCTTCGAGGAACCTCCAAATACGACGGAGCAAATCATTCACCGTTACCGTGCCAATGAACATCCACCAGTCGATTTGAATGTGAAATTAGTATCAAATCGAAGCCAGCAATACTCCAAGTCAGATACTCTAGGAGAGCTAACGACGAGAAATCTTCTGAAGTCAAGGCTCAGTGAAGAAGAAGCAGCTACAGGAGCAGAAGGATGGGGAAATGACAAGTTATATGAACTGGACGGCGAGGATGGAAGTCAAGAGTATATTTGGGTCAGCCGCTGGGACGACGCAGAGCAAGCGGAAGAGTTCTCGGAAGCACTCGAACGGTACTTAGGAAAAATAGCGGATGACAGCTCAGTCGGGACCTTCGAGACCGAAAATACAACATACTATGTGAAGTCCCCAAAACCCGACACAGTAGTCCTCATCGTTGGCTCTAAAGGTAGAGAATATCAGGTAGATACCAGCACGGAAGACACAGTCCATATCGAGATCGATTGAGTGAGTTTCGAAGAAATATTCCCACCGCTCAAGGGTATCACAGTTTCGGAGGATGGCCTACTTTCAGAACACATTCCCTTTTCATCGAGGATCCATAGGGCGAATTAACATACGAAGTACAGAATATCTGTAGCTCTGTTGAGTGAGTATCATAAACTAGGTGACTTCTGCTACAATTTTGCAGCGTTGCTACTCACGAAAGGCTGACCGAATCCATTTTGCTGCTCAATCTGGCGGGATCAGCGCTGAAGCAACCAACTCAACGCATTCACCTGCGGTCAAAAGGTCGGAGACGACAGTCTTCATTGAGTTCTGTTGAAATCCTCAATCGGTGATAGGTTTCAGGAGCCGTGCTGCATACAATGCGCGTATCGGTCACTCGGTCGGCGGTTAGTATGAACGAATGAAATAGTTCAGCAAAACTCCCGAACTTATAAACGTAGGAGGGGTAGGAAATGAGCAATGACGCTTCTTGCGCTTGCTCAGAGCATCCAATATAGTTTATTAGGGATGCTGTTTGCATTCTCGCTTCCCGCAGCGTTACTGTCTGCGGCTGGTGTATATGCCGCTGCAAGAAAAGCCGAACACGATGACCCTGGAAGGTTAGCTCAAATTGTTGCGGTTTCCTATATGGGTACTATGCTAGTCGGATTGCCGGTCTTTCTCGTGGTGATGTTTCGACTTAGACCGAAAATTGAGAGATTAGAAAAGGAGCGAGAACGGAGGAACGGAGAATAACTAAAACCTTTACACGCCTTCTTGTCGGTCCGTTTCGAACGAGAATCGGTCGATGGATAGATACTCTGTATCTTGCACTCCGTTACTGACAGCAGTCGAGAGGTTTCGTTTACCGACTGCTGAATACAGAGCGCGTATCGGTTACTACAAGCGACGGGCAAGTCCATAGGTGATAGTAGCGGGGAGAGTGATGAGGGGACCAACCCAAATAATTTCACCACCAATTGAGCCTAAGTGAGCGAACTGTAGACTCTGAGAATCAGAAGTCACAGTAAATTAATATTTCCTCCCCCGAACGTTTCATCTATGCCCTCCAAGGCTGCTTTGCTTGCAGTGGTCGCACTAGTCCTCCTCTCGGGGTGTGGGGGCCTGCTTAACGACTTCTCACAGAGGCAACCGCGTGAGGATCATACAAGCGATCCACGTTGGCTCGCCCCTGGTCTAACGAGCGATGGCGTCATCAACGCGAAGGCACTCATCCAGACGCATCGCAAAACGGTGTCGTCTCAGGCGCGTACATCGACGCAGACGCAGGTCTTTAGAGCCGAGAACGGAACCGTCGTCGCGAACACGACCCTCGTCACCCGTGTGATGGTTAACCGTGGGCCAAAACTCGCTGAAGAACGGTCGAAAGGCCCTAAGAACGTGACAAACTCGCCAAAACGAAGCTTCATTTGGTATGACCCGAAGACCTCTGAACTTGCCACATACAGCAAATCGGACGATGGAGAGGTTCATTATACCTATCGCCAAAGTGACCGCGTAGTGCTTGTACAGAACGGTACGCACTCAAAACGCCTTTATACTCTCTTCAGACTTCTGAATGCCACAGTAGCACCGGAAACGATCGACGACTCAGTTCACCGACTGGAGGCCTCGACACAGCAACTGTCCGTCAATGGTGAAAAACTGCAAAACGTCAGTTTCACTGCTCACATCGACTATACCGGGATTGTTCGGTCGTACGAGTTACAATACGAGACCGAGCGAGGTGGAATGATGCTTCACGTAACAGAACGGATGCGAATCACGGATCTCGGAATAACGAAAGTTAGTCGGCCTGAGTGGGTGGAGAGGTCCAAAAATCAAAGCGAACAGACAGCAGATGACTGAAACGCATCAACGTTACTACAGCCAGCAAGATACGACACACCGCCAAGGGCCCGAGTTATTTGAGGACTTTTTTCGGTTCATGATGTTTGGATAGATGGTGACGTGGAACGTGACCTCTCAGTCATGTAGTTTATTACTGAAGACAACCTTTGTATCTCGCACAGAGTTTCTGACCGAAGCTTGGTAGTTTGCAGAGGTGTTGCTGCATACAGGGCGCGTATCGGCTACTGGTTAATTATCATCTGGGGGACTCGAACTGCTCGGTAGAGAGAAAGTACTTACTCCGAATCATCTATGTCATCGTATGGATTCGACAACCACTTCGACACCGCGTCCCCATCCTGATCCCGACCCAGCTGCACAGTTTGTCGGTAGTTTAATACGGATTATTCAGGACGCACTTCCATTCGTCCTCTTAGGGTTGGTTCTTCTCGTTCTCGTTTGGTACTTCCTCAGAACCTCATAGTTCGTACGCGCTATATCGCAATTAGTCCAGCGTCGATGAGACGGAATAAGCGAGATTTCTCTGAGAGATGCATCCTCTGTATGCAGCACACAATTTCTGTCATTATTTGGAGAAATGGACCGCTAGCTGCTCGCTTCTTGAGCCGTGGGTCGATGTCACTCCGGCAGCGTTCGCTTCCCGGTTCGATAACACTCCCAGCAGGGAAACCCGTCGCCGAGATCTGCGCAGTCACACCCATCTGATTCCGCAGTCTCGTCGTCGCTCACGACGGTTCCGCCATCGGCGACCGCCTGCGTTGCAGCGGCATCAAGGAGTAGGGGTCGAATCGCAACCGCCACCCGGTGTTTACATGCTGAGGAGTACTTTGCGTCGGCTGGACACTCACAGGCGACTGGGATTCCGTCGTCGACAGTAACGTGATACTCATGATCCGCTGGCTCGGCGTGACTGCAGTTTCTGACGCGAATACCGCCGTCGCAGCATTCGAACTCAAATGCCTCATACTGGGCTCGTTTGACGACTCTCCGGGTTGTGTCGAGGTGTGCAAATGCATTCGTCATAGGTCTACGAGGCACCTCTTGAGTGCCCCGCACCCTTCAGGGGGCAGAAAAACCTCTGTGGAGCGTTCAGCGTTGAGTCGTTCTGATTCCGATGAGTCTCACTGATTTTTTGAATGTAGCCACACTACTCCTTTTCAGGTTCGTCAACAACCCCGCACCACCGTGCGCGGGAATCCGCCTTGCTACCAATTGAACTAGTCAGCGCTAGCAGGGGCACTGTCTGCGTCAACGTCGTCGAGGAGCGGATAGTCGATGTGCATCTCAATCTTGTCGAAGGGAACGGCTGGTTGAATCGCGCCACCGGGACCGCCTTCTTTGAGTTCAAGGATGCCCAGTACCTCCAGATGTTTCAAGTCTGCGTGGACATCGGAGACGTCGCGGTCGACCAGTCGGGCTGCCTCACGCATACTTGAGGGCTGTTCTGTCGCGATTGCTTGAATAAGTTCGAGACGCAGCGGGGTGAGGCTATCGACGAGATCGTCGTAGGATCCAAACTGAAGGATTGCTCGGTCATCCTCTACCGTTCCCTCATCAGCTTCTGCGTTTTGGATGAACTGCAGGGAGTCCTCACGGAGCTGTGCTCGGTCGCCGACGGTGATGTGAAGTGTCGTCATGGTGGTCTTGGTTGGGACTGTGATTGTAGTTTAGTACGACCGTGGTGGGCTGCCCCCGATGGCATCCCAATATTCGTCAGCGCTGGCCCAGAATTCGACGAGGAGTTCTTCCATACCCGGGAACTCAACGTCGGTGTCGCCGGCCGCAGTGTGGAGTTCGTGGCCCTTTGTGTCTTCGTGGGCGTTGTCGTACCGGACGAGCGTGAGATCTTCGAGCGTTCCGAGGTGAAGCGTGTATTTCCATCCGGATGGGTAGGTGTCTGTATCGGTTGTTCGCCGGATGACGACGTTTTCGACGAGTCCGGCTTCGACGTGCGTATAGCGACGTGTGAGTTCCTGGCCCATCCGTTATCTGTTGGGATGGCCCCCAACACCAAAAGTGTGTTGGGCTGGCTCCCAACACCCTCCGAATAGACTATTGCCCACAGCCAAAGCACTCCGCGCTCAGAATCGGTAGGTCGCGACGTCGGTTGAATCGCAGACCGAACACGAGTCATCTGTGCTGTTGAGTGTTGTTCCACAGCGACGACACTCGTGGACAACGGTCTCGTCAGGAGAGAACAGGCGCATGAGCAACCGTTTCATTAGTTCACACCTTGCCGTGCGATGTATCTCATCTGATATCCGGTGTTGCTGAGGTTGATACGTCTATTTCCCTTGAGGAACGTCTGACTGGTGGTATCTTTCGGTGTCATTGCTAACCGCGGGACGGCCGTCCTTGAGTGCCCCGCACCCTTCAGGGGTGGATAAATCTCTCTGCGTGAGCTTACTCTCTTTTGCTGGGTTCAGGCCCAAAGCACGGTGTTCCACACAGAGTACACTCCCAGATTGGCTGTCCAGCCTACGCGTCGTTGGGACTCTCCTCAAACGCCGAAAACCGATGTACAGTCTCTCGGCCACACTCCCAACACTGTAGTGATGTCTTCATTGGTGCCTGGTACTTTCGAGACTCAGAACTCCCCTCCATGGGAGAGTGCTGGAGGGCAATCGCTGGTACGAGCCAGCCGTCGTCGCCTGCGCTCTCAAGGAGTGTCGAAAGATGCGCTTCATCCTGAATGGCGCTCCCGCTTTCGTCGTAGAGGTACGTCGAGTGTTTATTCGGTGAGCAAGTTGTGCTTCGCCAGATCGTCCGTTCACGGGCAACCTCAAGTACCTCCTCGCCACGCTCTGAAGCGACTCGTATTGCAGCAGGAAGCGTCGGCCACGCATCGGTCACCTGTGCGGCAGGCTCCTCGTCGAAGTCGTAGATGAGCTGGCATTCGTCGACGGCGGGATTGAACCCATTTGTCGCAAGTAGTCTCGCTGCGGCGGCTCCCTTCGCGACGGCGCCGTAGTACGTCGACGACTCGACAAACAGGTGTACGACGTGCAGGAGCGACAGCTCGGTGTCCGAGCGACGCTGCTCGTCCGATGAATCGAGATGGTGAGTGAGACAGAACCGGCACTTCGGCTGGCCGGGAAGAATTGATGTCCCACAAGAGGCACAGTTGGTCTCTCGCTGGTGACCCTCTGGGTAACCTACGAGAGACTCTTCTCGATCTTGAGCGTCGAATCGAGCATTGAGTTCGCGGTCAGGTGTTTGGGTAGCTTCACCCACCGGACGGAGTGCTTCGTAGTCGGCGTAGTGGTCAGTCATCGGCTTGTCTCGATTTCATCCGACATGGTACTTCAACTTCGAGACGACTCCGACTTCTCGCTCTTGATTATTCGAGAAGACACAAAGATATATGAGAACCAGACACGAACGCTAGTACAAGAGGTGACTAAGATGACTGAGTCTCCACGGGAAGGTGTTACATCGTGGACAGAGACAATGAGTGCACGTGAGCGGATTCGATCCGTCGCCGAAACACTCCGTGAGCCACGTTCGACCAATTGGATTAGCGACCAAGCAGATGCGGCATGGAGTACCACCTCCAACGAGCTGAATGAGCTCGTTGAGCAAGGTCGGTTACGCCGCATTGAAGCTGGTGACACTACGCTGTATCAGCCAGACTATACCCGGTTGCTCTTCGAGGAAATCCGCACCCTCATCGAGGAGAACGCCCGCGAGGAACTCCAGAGTGAGTTGGCGGCCATTGCTGAAGAAATCGAGGGATGGCAAGACACCTACAACGTAGAGACGTGGGAAGAGCTCGAACAGTCGCTTGCAGATGGCGAGGTCTCTAGCGCTGAAATTCGTGAGCGACGCGAGATCATCGCGTTCTGGCGTGCGAACGAAGAAGACCGTCAACTCATCAAGCACGCTCTCGAACTGTATTCGGATGTTGAAACCACTCGCAAACAGATGACCGACGCAGCAGACCGCGCTACGAGCTAACCTCTCTTTTCTACCACGATGATCTTCCTTGCGAATCGCGACCGCTATACGCAACGTACCCTGCTTCGAGAAGTACACAGTCGGCTATCGAAACACGCTGGCTGTGAGAATGTGCGCTACCGTCCATCTCGTCGTCGTCCACGCTTTGTCATCGCTGATATCGACACAGCAACGTTCCTGAATCATTCCTACGACATCGAAACTGCACGACTAGAGATTCGATTCTGGTATCCAATCGGTGTTGACCACGAGTACTACCGAATCAATTGGATCGAACCAACGCGGAACCTCATGCTCGGGTTCCACCAAGACGCTGACCATCCTGAATTGGGGCCTTGTCACATTCAACTTAACCACGAGGACACCGCTGTTGACAGGCATACTGCGGCATTTCTCGATGCACATCCGCTTGCAGCACTCGATCAACGACTTCAGCAGTTGCCAACCGCTTTGGAGGCGATTCGGTGGCAGGATGGACAACCATCACTCTCGGAATGGCCGGATGCAGAGTGAGCGACTGTTCCAACGACGCATCTGAAGAACCCCTACGTTGATGCGACTTGGACCTCCCCGTCGACCAGCTCGGTAAGTTCTGCACGTCGCGCTCGAAGTGTTGTCGGCGTCGTTCCAGCGGCTTCAGCAACTTGTGTCTGTGTCAGCGACTCTCCGTGTTCACGACTGGCGAGATAGAGACAGGCTGCAGCAACTCCGGACGGCAGACAGCCGTTCGCAATGGACGTCTCGTGCGCACGCTCGGCAAGCGCCCGCGCTCGACGACGAACCCGCTTGTCGACATCGAGTTCCGAAGCGAGCTTCGGAATCAGTGATTGTGGGGCGACGGGCTTTGTCGGGAGTCCCAGTTCTCTGTTCAACGTTTTGTACGCGTTTGTTACGCCCGAGTGGTCGACTCGAGCAACGTCGACGAGGTCATCGCGCGCGATTGGCCGTCCGTGACACCGACAGACCCCATAGACGCTGGCGGCGGCGATCGCTTCGATTGATCGACCAAGCAAGAGGTCCTCACGTTGGGCACTCCGGAAGAGCTGACACGCTTGGTCGCGAACCGAACCAGCAAGCCCGAAAGCGCTTGCGACTCGTCGAACCTCACCCAAGCCGTGTGCGAGGTTCCGCTCGGCTTTCGACTGGAATCGTCCCCGCGTCTGTTCACGTCGCAGTCGGGCAAGCTGACATCGTTTCGACCCAGAGAGCGTGTTTCCCTTCCCATCGGTCCTGCGACCAATCTCGGTCGATAAGCCTCGGTCGTGACGGGCTGCCGTGAGTGTGGACCCTGTCCGTTTGTGGTTGCTGTCGTCGTCTTCGAACGAGCGCCATTCAGGACCGTGGTCAATCTGCTGGTCTGCGATGACGAGACCACAGTCTTCACAAACTGTTTCCACTGCGTTAGTCGCCACGTGTCCGTTGCATTCGGGACAGTTGTTCGAACTGGATTCATGCTGGACGTCTTCATCGAAGACCGTTTCGTAGATGTTTCTCGTTGCCATGGTACTCACGAGGGACACCAGACGAATCGCACGTCTCCACGCGCCCCTCACCCTTCAGGGGCAGAAAAACAGCCGTGCGGTCTCGTCTAAATTCTTAGGTTCTGACAAGAAGTGCGTGCTGAATATAGAGGGTGAACTCAGTAACGCATTTTGCTCGGATGAGGCGACGAAAGAAGCATATTCTTCAGAGCCAGAGACATGTCCAGAATATGGTCTCCGAGAAGACGAGGTTGATCGTTGCGGCCCTCCTAACGGGGATACCTTTTGGCTTAGCTGCTAAGCAGGAGCCATTTTCAGGAGTCTCGTTTGTTCTTCTCTTTGGTAGTCTCTTAGGCGCTCTCGTGCTTTTCAAAGAGTATCGGCAGTATCAATCTGAATGACGCATTTGCGCGCTGTATTCAGCACTCGATAAGCGACCTCCTCAACCACTGTCAGTAACGGACTGCAAGATACAGAGGGTGAGTTCAGCACGGAGGTGGTAACTTTCTCTCAGCTTTCCAAAGGTCAATAACGAACGCCAGTCACTCTTTACGATATGGTTCCTCCATCTGCAACACCAGACTTCATACTCGCCGGAATTGCAATTACAGGCTCGTCAATTTGGCTGGTGTGGACTCGTAACAACACTCTCAATAAATCGCTTCAGACGCTCGTGACAGCGTTCGCGTTAGTCGGCGTAACCGCGCTCTTGTTCATGACGCTCCTTCGCTTCGGCTACTTTCACGCAGTCATGTATCCGAGAGCCGGGTTTGGACTACCCACTCCCCTCTGGCGAGTTCTCCCGGCTATCGGGGCTGAGGTAGTAAGCATACTCATTCTGTTGTTCGCCCTCCTCCGGCACAAGATAAGTCGAAAACACAGCCGAAAAGCGACAAGCTGACCCACATGTCGCGTGCAAGAAAAGCGCCTTGTATTCAGCAGCATCTCTGCGAACTACCAAGGTTCAGTCAGAAACACCGTGCGAGATACAGAGGATGTATCTCTCACAGTGGCCTCGTTTATTCCATCTCTCCGACGCTGAACTAACCGCTCAGTAGGTGTGCGAAGATACCACTCTATGAGAGGTATCTTTTGAGTAGCCATAAGATGATGGCGAGTGCCCCCCCAAGGAGAAATGGAGATTCTGGGAGAGGTAGAAAAAGAGTTGCAAGAATGAGAAGAATAATTACTAAAACCCATCGTTTAAACGCAAGAACGAGCTTTTTCACTTCTTGGAGGGGGCTCAACTCCATACCCTCTATTCGAGACTTCTTCATAAACCGTTTCTGATAAACCCTGTACGTAGCGATTCGATTTGCCCATATTGATTGCCGAGCCGATAACCGATACGCGCCCTGTATTCAGCAGAACCTCTGCGAGCTACCGAGGTTCTGTCAGAAACACCGCGCTGCATACAGAGAGTGCATCTCTCACGGAGACCTCGTTTATTTCGTCTCACCGGTGCTGAACTAACCGCTAAGTAGGTGTGCTTGTTATCGATTCACTTGTTTCAAGATAGATTTGTATCCTCGTCTGTAGATGAGAGCGTAAGCAAGCGGTGCCACGATTATCAGCGCGATTCCTGCTATACGAAGTTGTGAGAACGGATCGGGAGGCCCGAAAATAGCCGCGAGATTAAACGCAATGATGAGCGCGACTAAGACCGTACCGACAAAACGGACAAGGGACGCATTAGGCATATCTCGAAGGTTCAGGGGATACGCTAAATACCTTCTCTGTACTGAACGATTCAGTTCGGTCACGTCGAGCGCGGAACCGCTGACCGATACGCGCTGTGTATTCAGCAGTCGATGAGCGAACATCTCAACTGCTGTCAGTAACGGGCTGCGAGTTACAGAGGGTACATTTATCAATATCTACATTTTCATTTTAGAAATGAACTCGCGAACCTCCACACATCACTCACTCATCTTGATAGTATTGCTCGTCATCACAGCTGGGTGCAATACTGTACCCAGCGAGAACGACGTCTCAACGCCAGGAGAAACAACTACTCAAGTACTTGATGTCCCACAGAAGACGCCCACTCAATCCACGACCAATTCTCAAGAAATATCTATCGTAAATAATCGGTCAACAGATTATCTGGTGAGTGTTCAGGTCATCAATGGGCCGGTTTCAGAGGTGAACTTCACACTCAGCAATGGAACGGTACTCACGAGACCGATTGACTCGACATTCGAGTATATTTATGGTGGGGCACATAACGTCACTGAGATACAGCCGACGAATAGCACACCTGTTGCTCGGTGGTCGGCATACTTAGTTGCAGACTCTACTGTTACACTTCCAGTGCCGGTTGAACGCACAAATGTGACAGTAATGACTGTCGTGAGTAGTACCAAATCAGGAACGCCGGTCGTCGCAGTCTCAACAACCCAATGTCCGCCATCAAAGTCATCCTCAGAATCTCAATCGACGCTTCGAGAAGTACAAGTAGAACTTTCAGAGAACTCTGGGTCTATCACTGGTGGCGGAAGTTGCGGATAACTCTGTATGGAGTTTCATACGTTCTCGTGACGATTGTTACGCTTTCGGTTAGAATCACTGAAACAACGAGAGAAGAAGTGACCCGAAACAATCTCAGTGACCGATACGCGCCCTCTATTCATCACGACCGCAGAAACCTCACCGAATGCTGTCAGAAGTGGTGTGCAACACTCAGAGGGTGAGTTCAGCAGGCAATCAACGACGAAACACCCACTCGGTGGGTATTCGTAGTACGCCGAGTCTTAGACAGAAAACCTACAAATACAGGTTGCGAAGTCGTGGCTTAGGATGTACTGGGCCGAAGTTCTTTTTGGAAGTAACGAAGTGGACTTGAGGACATCAATAGTCGGGTCTCTCGCCGTCTCATTCGTCGTCGCAATCGGTTATCTAACAGGCATCTTCGGCTCTGCTTCGTTCGTCTCGTGGGGAGGCCCGAGCCCCCCGCTCGTCGCGACACTAATTGCAATAATATTGTCCGGTGCAATCGCGTACCTCCGTCGCGGATTCATTCTGGGTCTTGCCAGTTCCTGTTTCGTGTTTTTCTCCACTGGACTTGTCGAAGTGTTCTTCTTATACCAAGGGTTCACGGTCTCTGAGCGATTGGGTTTTCTCTTTGACCTCGATTTCCTAATCGTCTCGTGGGGGTGGCTATTCGGCTGTATCGGGTACGTGGGCGGGGAGTTGCTTCGCCGCCAGATTGGACGCAGGTAATCTGGTGAGAGGTAGATATTCTCGGTACGTGGCATCGTAGTTGGGTAAACCGCGTAACCGACTCGCGCACTGTATTCAGCAGTCGATGAGCGAACTCCTCAACGGCTGGCAATAACGGAGTGCGAGATACAGAGGGTATAGTCCGCAAACGGTCTTCGATTCTGGATGGGGGTATTTTGCGGTTTTATCCAGATTCGGTTGAGTAGTCAGTCTATAACAATGTCTACTATTCGTTAGTATCCGATATGTCGAACTCAGTGGTAAACAGAACACATCCATCTAAAGAGAAGGCAAACGAGAAGTCTGCACGGCTCTTGAAGTGGATACTCATCCTAGCAACTACTGCTGGCGGAATTGGTGCTGCGATAACACAATTCATTCGTTTACCCACTACTCAAAGTGGCCTTGCAGTAACGGTAATCGGGTTGTTCCTCGCAGGTGGTGCAACCTGGATTAGTGCATTTGTTGTCCCTGGATTGGTGTACGCTGATGCATCTACTCTCAAATCGCGTGATCTGAATTGGAATCCACATCCCGTCCGATTAGCCGTTGGATCTTTCCTTTTGACAATCGCTGGTGGGACACTTCTTGAAGTGATTCGAGGACCCTTAGTTTCGGCACTGCACCCAGTTATGACTATGTACGCAAATCAGGTTCTGATATCTCCAGTCACCCCAACAGTGCTGCTAAGTGTGACAGCGCCAATGGGTGCGGTATGGTATCTGGGTTATCGACACAAACATGTTCAAAGTAGTGCGCCGAGTCGTTACTGGTGGCTACTCATCCCTGGAGTCGTTGTTTGCGCCCTCTCGTACCTACTCGTTCCTCTTTTCATGCCGGGTGACTGGAACCTTCTGTTTGTAGCATTGGTGGCGATTTCACCGTTGTTTCCGATTGCAGTCTATATGGACGCATGCTACCTGTGTCGCAGCGCCAATGAGTGGAATCCGAACCCATCACTTCAGTTCTTTGTTGCGTATCTCAGTCACCTTATCTTCCCCTTCTCGCCATTCTACCCAATGTACGCCATCTACTATCTTGTTCGGCGAGGGAATGGAGGCAGGAAATAATCTCATAACCCCTATTTCCAACGTGTTAGTGGATCTGCGTGATTGACTCGCGCTCTGTATTCAGCAGCCGGTGAACGAACTTTTCAGCCATTGTCAGTAACGGAATGCAAGATATAGAGGTTGCATGCAGCAGGCGTATGTTACTCTTTTTACTCATTCTGCGATGTAATGATGTTATTGCTACGTCAATCGACAAACATCGAATTGTTGAGTATTGCATATATCATTCAGAGTTACTTGAATTTAGACGTGTAGCAACCCTCTTGACTACTTATAGTCATGTTTCAATACTTTATTAACCTCATACAGAATATAAATCGCATATCCGTGAATAGGTTCGATAGTATTGAAAAATCAAATGTAGCAAAAAGATTGTCAATCGGTATTGGAATCGCTATTGTAGGATACTTGGCCGACCCCCTGGTAACCGGGTTCATTTCATTCGTTGTTTCATGGGTCCGTCCTTGGATTTCTATTGGGGTGAGCGTTTTTCGATTCACCTTAACGGCCGTCCTGATTTATTTCTATGATAAAAAGAGACCAATCATCACTCGTCAATCAAATCCTTCGAAGATAGCGAAAAGATTGTTGATCAGTATTGGGATCGCTATCATTGGGTACTCAGCCTTTCCGCTCGTAATAGAATTCATTTCACTCGTTATTTCTTGGCTCTCTCCATGGGTGTCCAGTGCGGAAAGCGTTTTTTCTGTGGTTTTAACCGCTTCACTTATTTATTTATACTCTCGACAGAGCTCAATTCTTTCTAATCAATCAGACATTCAAACTAAGCAAACCCGTCTCATGGAAGCGCAAGTTAATATCATGGAAGCGCAAGCGAATTGGACGGAGGCGGGGCAAGCTCCTTGGATAGTAATAGACAACTGGGGTGTTCTAAATGACAATAGAATATATTTTGAGATTTTCAACTTAGGTAATAGTGCAGTTGAAAATATGAGCGTGATGATGCACATGCAACCTTTAGAGTGGGTTGAAGAAGATGAATCGATGCCAAAACTATCACCAGAGTACTTTCCTAAGATTCCAATAACAGATATAGACGGTCAAACAAGAATAGCGCCCAGCAAGAATGATAGCACCAAATTTTTCGCTGATGACTATGTGAGTACTTTTAATCCAGATTTTCCAAATGTAAGTGAAGATGATATTTACGAGAAAAATAAATTCCAAACGGCACTAACAAATGTTGATAAAGAACACGAATTGATTCGAATATGGGTTACCTTGACATACGAAGATATTAGTGGCAAAAGTGAGACAATTCACCTAGCCACTGTTGACTTTGATTTAAGCCATATAACGGAATTTAAAGAGGTATTCAATAAGGGGGATATAGTTCAAAATAAAATTCGTGATCAGCCAATGTCACCTCATCCTCCGGAGTAGAATTTGTGTTAATTATGAAGCTATAACTTAAGCAATTGAGTTATATTGGTGATTGTAATGATAGATTCGAAGAGAATTCTCGTGACCGATTTGCGCCCTGTATTCAGCAGTCGGTGAACGAACTCCTCAATCGCTGTCAGTAACGGAGTGCAAGATACAGAGGATGCATCTCTCACAAAAACCTCGCTTATTCCGTCTCACCGTCGCTGGACTAACCGCGATATAGCGCGTATGAACTACGAGGTTCTGAGGAAGTACCAAACGAGAACGAGAAGTACCAACCCTAAGAGGACGAATGGAAGCGCGTCCTGAACAGTCCGTATTAAACCACCGATAAACTGCGCAGCTGGGTCAGGATCAGGATGAGGACGCGGTGTCGAAGTGGTTGTCGAATCCATACGATAACACAGATGATTCGGAGTAAGTACTTTCTCTATACCGAGCAGTTCCAGTTTCCCACATCGCGGACCGAACCGATAACCGACATGCGCACTCTATTCAGCACCCCACTGAAATCTACCATCCATGAAAGTCGAAGAATTCCGTTTGCCAACCAGACTTTGTTATTGGTTCGAAGTATGAGCGGTACGTACAGACACCGATTTTCAGTGGTGTGGAGGCTGGTTCGAATTTTGCGTCTATACCACCATAGAGGCCGAAATCGTCACTAGTATACTTCGGAAACCGAATCGTTGTCTGTTTTCCAAACCACCGATACGTCTCTCCATCAGCATCTTCTGGCAGGTAAGCACCGTCAACGAACTTTGGCTCTTCATCAGGGCTTCCGATGTTGTACGTCCGAAGTTTGTGTCCAGTTCCGCCTCGAAGAATTATTTTACTGCACTTGATCGACACCTCCCGGTCGTCTGCGTCCATTTCTGTGTTGTCAAACGTGAGTGTAATCCAGACACCGTTCTCCGTTGCGAGAGTTGAAGGAGGACAGTTCGGCTCTGGCTCTGGCTCTGATGTTGGTGTTGGTGTCGGTGTACGAGAGGTTGGGCTCTCTTGGGTTGGTTTCTCTGCAGTCGGTGATCGTGTTGAGTGGGATGGCTCTGATGTCTGGCTGATTCGCTGTGCTGTTGTGGCTTTGGGTGGAGATTCTCGAGTTGAGGTGTTTGAGCCACAGCCTGAGGCAGTAAGTAAAACACTGCAACCGATAGCCTGGAGGGCCTTGCGACGGGTAAACATCGAAATTACATTCTGAAGTTGGTCGTCGGTACAATAAGTGTGATTGTCTGTTGAAACGTGAATTTAGTCGATATCAGTGCTAATAGTCAGGTATCAAGGCCGAACTCCCACTGATGAAGAGCAATTGCTGGTTTTCGGAACGCAAGTTCTCAGGGGCAGCCATAGTTCGATTAGGATAATGAATCGACAAATACGTTCGGGCGAGCAGTTGATGCACATGCGCCCTCTATTCAATAACATCTCTACGAACTACCAAGAATCAGTCAGAAATACTGTGCGAGATACAGAGGGTGTATGTAGCAAGCCGCGTCCTTTTTTAATACTGGATGAGTTGAACAGACCGATAGGAAGAGCGTGCCTATTTACAAGCGACCGTTTCCCACCCAGCCGAAGGAATCGAGTCCGACGAATCTCCGGGTGCGTGAACGGCGAAGTCATCCGTAACGTAATACCACCCGTAGAACTCCTCGCTCCCGGCGACTGGCGTGCTACCGCCTTCCTTCGTGAAGTCTAAGCTCACCCACACTCGGACGACAAACCCTGCTTTCGTCCTCTGCATGACCTTGGTATCCCATCCATCGAAGCCGCTGAAGGTGACCTCCCGCTCGTTCTCCACGGTTGCCGAAGAGTACGCCTTCTCAAATTCAAGTGAATAGTTCACCACACTTGACTCTGAAACCGAGGAAGGCAGAGATGGATAGGTTGCGTCAGGTAGTTCACTTACCTGGCAGTTACTGGTTGGTTTTGGGACGTTCGGAAGGTGGTCGGGAGTCGGAGAGGCTGTCGGAGTGACTCTATCTGCTCCTTCGCTGGCCGGGGACTCCGTTGTGGTGGGGGAAGAATTGGTGGTCGTGGAACAGCCTGCGGAGATACTAACTGCCAGAACAGTAGTTGCACCGCGGCAGAATTGTCGTCTATCCATGATTTTGAGAAACTATTGCATTGGTAAATATTTTGTCTGTATCTACCAATCTGATTCCTCGCCAGACCACTACTGACCAGTAGCCGACTCGCGCTCTGTATTCAGCACGCCCGCAGAAACCTATCACCAACCGATATCAATCCAAGACCGTCCACACGGAGCGAACTCATCACCAAACGATAGCGAAAGCCCGGCGGCTCGTGAGCCGCCCGGAACGTGGAGGTTGGGTGGGGTGGCGGGAAGCGGGCGAGCGGGCACCTAGCAAAAAAGAAGGCCGCACCGACCGGCTATTCCCACCACCGACCGCGCTCGGGGAAGGTGAGACTCGACCACCCGGTCACGGCCAGTGAGACACGGCCTTCGTACCAGTTTCGCGCAGCACCATCGATGCGCACCTGCTCGCCTTCATCCATCAGCGGTGCATCCGACGCCTTCCAAACCGTCACTCGAGTTTGTCCACTGTCGTCGGCAATGAGACCTACCTGACTGATACTCGGATGCGAGGGCTCCCACAGTGTCTCAACGCGTCCTTCGATGCTGACCTCCTTGCGATTGACATCCTCAATCTTTCCAATGGGAACTACTTGCCCTGGCGCCGTCTGTAACTCCTCGAATACCCCGACGACTGCGCTCATCATGTCTGTTCCACCGGCTACAACTTCACCCAGCCGCCGACCAATCGCCGCTCGCGACCAACCATCAAGTTTCTCACTCAATCGCATCGCCTGCGTGTTCACCGCCGCCAACTGCTCCTGCGTCAGTTCTTCACGCGGATCGTCTCGCTCCGGGTCTGCCCACGGGTCCACACTCGCCGCTCGCTTCTGAAACTCTGTCCGTCGCTCCACATTCTGTGTCGCCGCCACAACTCGCGACCGCTTCTCTCGCCCGTCCTGCGTTCCGAACGTCGCTCTTGCACTGATGCGCTCCAACTCCGCTTCACGGCCCCGAATACGCTCTTCCTGTTCGAGGGTCGCCCCGTAGATGCGCTCATCGCTAGTGTCGACGATTCCGTCCGGGTGGTTTGCATCCACCTTCGCTTGCACTTCCATCTGCACCGTCGCTCTGAATTCCGGTGTCTCATCGACGACCTCGAAGCCGTCCTCGTCAACCGCGGCTTCGTTTTGTTTCTCGAACGCCTGTTCATCGACCGAAACTACATTACTGGTTGCGTTGCTACTTGACATTGGATCTCACTGATCCGAAGGCGCTCACGCGCCCGACACCGCGATGGCTCAACATCGCGGACTTCTCACAACGTCACCCGACAGACCCGTCTCTGCGCTCTCGCTCGCGCCTTCGTGAGCGCCCCCTGGGGCGCGAGCGAGAGCGCCCATGGGAGGCCACCTAACCAGCGCCGCGCGCTGACCCGCCCGGAGCAAGCGTCCAGCTTTAAGCCGTTTCTCGCGTCCGGCCCGGACTGCGGGTCCGTGTCCAGGGCGACGGTCGTGAGCACGGCGAGCCGTGGTGTGGCTCGCCGCGCGGAACGGCCCAAAGCGCTGGAACGCGAAAGCCCGCGAGGGGCGCAACCGAAAACGCGCTTAATGCTGGCGTCGAGACCAGATTTACTTTAGCCCGGAACGGGCGCTCGCGGTGCGGGGAGCGCCCGCACGCCCGGAATGGTCGGTCGCGAGTGACGCGGAGGGCGGAATGCGGCGAGCGGGGCGGGCCGGAGAAAAACACTAAAATAGGAGGTGTCAGTGCGCCTGCTTACCGAACCTCGATCTTGTGCTGAAATTCCTATAATTTGAGAGAACAGGCCTGCTGCATACAGAGGTTGCAGTCAGCACGACAAACAGGTTCTATTCACAGATGAAGATATGAATCTCCTGTTCAGTAGGACTGCGAATCGAACGGTCGATGTCTTCCCACACACCGCCGCGATCCTCCATCACTCGTGCATCCTGCGATGAGTGGTGATACTCCAACACAGGTCGCTAGAAAGTGTCGTCGTTCCATACGAGATTATAACGAACCAGTTACTTAAGACATCTTATATTTTTCCAGCCCCTTAAGTTAAGATGCTTCTAAGCCAACCCGTTAACAGATAATGCCCTACTGTAGAGTGTGTGGAATCGAAGTTGGTTCTACCACTACATACTGTCCTGATTGCGGAGAGGAGCTAAATTTCGGATCTACAGAGGCAGTTGAAGCGACCCCAGAACCAGATGAGGAAGAAACCACAGTTGAGGAGACCGGGACTGTCGAACCCGAAACCGAACCCGAGCCCACAATTGAAACCGAACCTGAGTCTGAAGAGAAAGGAGTCAGTATCTGGGCAAAGATCGGCGTCGTCATCGCTATCCCTATTTCCTTAGTAGGGTTGTTCTTGGAGATAGCGTCCGTCTACACCCTATCTATTGGGGAGTACACTTTGGGTCAGTTCGTACTGATGTCGATCATATTCGGACTGGTGGCGTTCCTGCCGATTGCGTACATTTACTGGATGTACAAACGAAGCACTTGGTCAGTGAAAGGGGTGCTATCATAACATGTACTGTGCATCTTGTGGGAACGAAATAGACGAGGGAACGAGTTATTGCCCCGACTGTGGTCACGAGATCGGGGCCGACCCAACTGCTTCTAGCTCTGGTTCTACCAGTAAGGGCAGTAGAGATGTGAGCAAGGACGTTAGCAGAGACACTTCTTCTACATCCTCGGTTGATGACGGCGCTGACTATGATATCGTAATGTCCATCGAGGACGCATGGCGACGGCGTACAATGTTCCGAGCAGTTATGGACGTGATTGCTCTGGTCGTTACAGCTGGTTTCTGGGCAGGTTGGTTGGCAGTGGAATTCATCTCCCACCACTACAACCTCAAGAAGGGCAAAACGAAGCCCTACGAGGAAGGGGACGAGAAGACGTTCAACATAATGTAGTCATTCAGCGCCCTCAATACCTCTCGTCGTCTCTCTTAGTCTCCTTCCAGAACGTGATCCTCGAAGACAGGTTTGACCAATTCCAGATATGGGATTCTAACTCGAAGGCGGTGTTCCGAGCATAATCCTTGCTCTTACGCTGTAGCTTAGCTGGAATGTGTATCTTCCTTCTGCCGTCGTCCTGTTCTTCCTCTTCATAGTGTTCCTGCACCTGTTGCATGTGTCTATGAAAATTCTCTACCTCGACGATCTCGTCTTCGGTGAGCAAATGAATCGTATCAAGGTTGGAATTGATAATCGGAGTTTGTAGTCCTACTTCACCTTTAAAACCAGTAGTAAGAGCATCGAGTGGCGTGTTTCGAACTTCCATTGCAATCGCTTTCCGTAATCTGTCTGCTCGTACCTTCTGTCGCACTAGATATACAAGAACACCAGAGAGAAGACCACCTAACACTCCAAGAGCGAATGACACATACATGTCGTTAACTCACTACCGATAGAACATCAATTCTTAGCACGACTGAACATATAACATCACAACCGGCTTCATCAAAGTACCTTCCCTCTCAAATAGGTCTGTTAGCTACAGACCCTGTATGTACCGGTTCAGACGGCCGAAGTCCGAGGGAGTTCTCGTGACCGATTCGCGCTCTGTATGCAGCACGCTCCTGAGAATGTGTCTGAATTTAGTAATACTATTCAGAGCTGTAATAGTTGTGTTCGGCGTATCAGTTCAAAAAGCGAGCGTCCAGCGGGTCGACATCGTTTATGCGTCGGGCGACTGCTTGGGCCGCCCCACACCCCGTGTGGGGCCAATAAAAATCGGTGTCGCCAGATTTGAGGGAAGCTCTACGGCTTTTGTGAATCGATTCAATTCTTGATAGTTTGACGGGGATATGCTGAATAGAGAGAATGGGTCTTGTTTAGACGCTGTAGAGAACGACTCACTCCGGTGAACTAACTGACCTCTGAGTCAGACCCAAGTAGTGTGCCCTCTCGTCTCTCGCGCTTCACAGATCGCCTTGTAACGTTGGCGAAACGCGCTGTCTCTGGCGATTGATCAACGGTCTCCGCGAATATCTTGATCTTCCCTATCGACGGCTTCTTGATGTTCTTCACGAGATGCATGGGGTCGTCAAGAAACTGGATCTTGAACCGAGCGAGCTGCCGGACTTCACGACAGTTTGCGCACGGAAGCAACAGCTCAAGATGGCGGTCTGGCGAACTCTCCTCCGGCTCTCCGCTGATCTTCACGATACCGGAGACGTGCAGGCTATCGATGCAACTGGCTTCGACCGCCATTCGGCCAGCCGTCACTATGCGAATCGGACAGATTATACCTTCAGGTCGGTCAAGACGACAGCGTTGGTAGACTGCGAAACCAGTACTGTATTGGATATTCACTGTTCGATGAAGCAGCCACACGACACCCAAGTCGGGCGGCAGGTACTCACGCGGAATCTCACCCGGTTAGAGACCGTTACCGCTGACAAAGGGTATGACTGGGACGACCTACGTGAAGAACTGCTGGAGGCCGACGTTCGGCCAGTAATCAAACACCGGGAGTTCTATCCGCTTGATATGGCGCACAACGCTCGCCATGACGATGACATCTATCACCAGCGGTCAGTGGTTGAGTCTGTCTTCTTTGCGCTCAAGCAGCGATACGGTGACACGCTTCGGGCCCGAACATGGTTTGGCCAGTTCCGAGAACTCGTTCTGAAAGCGGCTGTGAGAAATATCGAACTGGCCTCCTGATTTCGGTCATGAGAGACAGGCTGCCTAGCGCTTGGCAGTCATATCTCAGTTCTCAGTTACCGTGATTGCATACTGGTAGTCTTGCGAGTTCCGTTCGCCAATATCTTCCTCAATTTGGAATCCATATTCGTACGTGCCGGTTTCGGCATCTGGAGCAATATGAATCGGCACATCTACGGTCACACGTGTACAGTCATCCCATAGCCAAATTGGCGGGCACGAGTCAAGTTGAGAATCTATCGCTGGTGAGGTGTCGATATCTCCAAATCTGACTGGCGCATCCGTGGTACCACATGGATACAACCGTGTATCAAATTGAAATGACGTGATTCCGTCTACCTGTATCTCAAAGACTTCTGAGTCGCCCGGTGTGAGTTCCACTTCTTCCACTTGGATACTCGGTGGCCAGCTATCCTCATCTGTGCAAGATGGACCGCTACCAAGGCATCCGCCCAAAACCATGGGTGCCGTTAGAACGGTTCCGGCGAGAAACTGACGTCTTTTCATACAGATTCTGTTCTATGAACACATGTGAAGCTTTCGCAGGGAAAATTCGTTATTGTCTTTCTAAGTACTCGGGTACACCGAGCGGCTGATTGCATTGTCATTAGTGAAGAGAATCGACTGGTACTCCGCATCTAAACAAGGCCAAGAGAATGTATTCCTCGTTTGAGACCATACATATGTTTATGATTTCTTGTTGAGGAGAAGAGGTATGCAACACCTTCGGCCCTCTCGTCGAACTATGGTTATGGGGGGTGTAGTCGGGGTCGCTCACCTGCTGCTGGTTACTGTGGTGTGGCTCTGGTTTGCATCTCGTGAGCCGTATCCGACGATGTTTCAAGAGCCGGCGGCGGTGCTTTCGTATTCGTATCCGATGAACGTCTGGTTCGTCGGTACCGTAGTGGGACTTGTACTTCTTGGGCTGGTTCCGACTGTCCTGTTTCTCGAACGGCGGCTAGTCGTCCCCGCGTTCAGTGTCGCCGTGTGGTTCGTAATTCACCTCTATTTTCGCTGGCAAACGTTTCAGGAAACTATGTCAGTGATGGGAATTCCTCCGCTGGATTTCTACATTTTTGGCGGTGTCTATGCGCTCACGACTGCCGTTCTTGGAGGTGCCGCCGAATACGTCGCCCGCAGACATCTCACCCGAGTGGTCCGCTCAAGCACCTGATGGTGAGTGCTTGCTCTCTATCTCTCACTCCGTTTTCCCGTCAGGAGACGATTGGCAACGTAACCGATTCGCGCCGTGTATGCAGCAGCGATAGACCGAACTACCAATATGCTGTCGGATAATTCGTGCGGAATAAAGAGGATGGATTCTGCGTGTAGTATCGTGATTATACTGCCAAGCCGATGATTCACGAAGACGGTAGTAGCGGTAACACAACGAGTCCAGGTCCAGTGAGCATGAGAAGGATACCAGCCACTGTAAACTCGATTTTCAACGAGAACGCAACAGCGGCAGGAACAGGGTGAGATTGGCAACACAGATAATCAACAGCCGTACCGACGCCAATGAGAAACAAGGGGAGCCCACATAGCCCTACTACAAGACCAATTCTCTGAAGTGTTTTCAGCTGAAGACTCCTGTTTGACGTTCTCTTCTTCCCATTTGACTCGCTCATTTGTCAAAAATATCTCGATGGTAACAAAACAATGTCGGAGACTAAATCCGAGCGTCTCGGGCCGCGTCTTGAGGGTAGTAGTACTTCACTGGTTGGTGAGTTTACTGTAAACAAGTCAGTTGTCCACAGTGATTCTCACAGCCCTCGGCCATCAGCGCTTTAGTCACGAATCGTAACTAGTCCGGCATGGTTGACCGCGTCTTCCTCCGCTGTCGTACCTGCGGTAGACATGGCCTCGGTCAACGAACCCAGGACGGAAGGCTCGTTCCAATTGGCTCAAAGGACTGTCCCCGCTGCGGAGGGTCGGAGTTCGAGATCGCTGGGCCATAATTGTGAGACCCCACTGTTTCCGCTGGAACACATCTCGTTACGATAAAATCGACACCAGAGTCGCGATTGAAAAGTCGGATGACAGGCTACAGCAGGTCGTAGCCATCGTCTTTCAGTTTCTTCGCAACTTCACACGGCCGCTCACGAGCAACACGGTACATCGCCGTCCGGTGGTCGATACCGAGATGTCGTCGGCGTCCTTCCCGAGCACCTTCGCCGCCTCAGTGCGGAACTCGGACTCGCTGCGTATGAACTCCTCACGTAGGAACCGCGGAATCATGTCCCGGTCGTCTTTTGTCTTCGAACGCCACAGGACGTACAAGAAATCGTCATGGGAGAGCTTTGCCGGCATCGGCGCGTCAGTGGCGTTGACGTCGGCGGTGTTCTCCTGGTCGTCGTCAACGACGTCTTCCTCGGCGGCCTCGTCGACCGTCTCCAGTTTTTCAGGTTCGTTCAACTCCTGTATTGGTGCTTCGAAACAAGAATAAACATATATACATAATAGTATTCAAACCAACACGAATGCGTAAGCTAGTCATCTCACTACTCATACTCTCGTTGGCTCTATCTGGCGTTCCTATATCAGCTCATGCACAGTCATCTTCAACGTACGAAGGAGTGATTGTGAACGTCTCCGCTCAAGCGGAAGCAAACTACGTTTCTGAGACGTCATCTATAGTCGAATCGTATGGTTTTGATTCCGTACAACACGCGTCTCTACTGTTTACCGACAGCGGAACGAGGTACGTAGTGCTATCGAACTCAGACCCTGCTGTGGGCCAAGCCTCTCTGAATGGTGTCGAGATTCTGCCACCGGAAGGTGGACTTGGTCTGCTCGTCGCGACTAGCCTCAAGGTCAATCCAGAAGGAACGGAAGTGCCGCTTGACGAACTTGAAAAGAACCCTAAGGAGTACCAGTACGAGTTTGTGCAGGTATCTGCGTCGGTCACACAACTCACACATACGGTTGACGCTACTGAAGGAGAAGTGGTACTCCAAGAGTCACTTCTCGGACTCGGCGAAGAGCGATTTTCGTTCAGTACATTCAAAAGTCCAGGTCGGGAGGGGAAGTGGTCAACGGTGAACCTCTCCCTTGCCAAGCAAAACCATGAACTGAATAGCGAACTTACTGGTCGTCTTCCCCTCTCCACGAGTAGTATCGGTCGAGCAAGCCAGCAAACCCGGTGGTGGATGTCGGCCAATGCAACAGTCAATATGTTAGTAGTTGGCGGTGGAGGCGGTAGTGTAGCTGCCATTATCGGTCAGACTACGCCGGAATCGACCACGGTCTCTGATCTTGATGAACTCTCTGCCCACACCGGAGAAGTAGTCACAGTCACCGCAAACGGAGTCGGGAGTTCATTAAGTACCCAAGAGACCTTGCTATCGGCTGCTAAATGCGCTCCATCCTCGATTACAAACCCAGTTACAGGATGTCTTCCCGTTCCGACTGATGGGGTCGTTCACAGCGGGACTCTCTTCGATTCACCACCCAAAAATTCAGACCAACTAGTCTACTACGCAGGTGTCTCAAACACTGTACAGGATACCCCTGTCGAGCCTGAGACTGGCAAATACAGAGTAACGGGCCGTGTCGTCGACGCGACTCAACTTGACCCGCGGCTAAAGGGAACTGCCCTCATCGTCTACGACCGCGAACGAGTTGGTCATCTGAGTATCGAGAGCAGTACGGCTAAGGAATCGGCTTCGACGGTCAGAGAGTATATTAGGGAACAGCAACTGTCGTCACAGTCGGAGTGGCAGTCAATAACTGCGACTGCCAACGCAGAGACTGGCCAAAGTACAGAAAAGCCAACACAGACACCGTCTCTTAACGAAAAGGACTCATCTAGCAACACCGCGAAACATCAGGGAAAGAGCGAAGATGATACTAAGAACGGAGGCGAAACCGCACAAGCATCAGAGTCGAATTCAGCACGACAATCAGAGGGTCCGTCTGACTCCATTTTAAGGAGAATCCAGCGGCCGTTCAATGGTGAGAGCAGTTTTGAGGCGGTCGGTCTCATGACCGGTCTCGGGAGCATAGTTTTCCTCATCTCTGGTGTGATTCTCTCACTAATAGATATGCTTGGCAAACTGCTCGGAAACGAGAATATGGAGATAGAGTACGAATGGATACCTTGGGTAATTGGGATTGCGTTACTTGCGATTACGTATATATACTCGACAACTTGAATTCCGGTGGTTCTTGTAACTACTCAAAGGACAGGGGCGAATAGAGGCAATGAACGAGCTCGTCAATTTGCGTTCATTCCGGCTACTGCCGTGAAAACCGTGTTGACTACAGAGTATGTCTCTTGCAAGGGTATATCTGGTCTGTTTAGAGCGTCTTAGTAACTTAGGAGCCATACAGAACTGACAAAAGGACCATAATCTCCTGTCACAAGATGCTAACATGGGTTCCCTGAGAGCGGGTCGATATGTAGGCTGGACACTCGTCTTAGTGGGTGTCATCGGGGTAATCTTGACCAGCGGCCCGATGCCAAGTGGTCCAGCGATGGTGGCACATCCGTCTCTTCGTGGTCAATTCCAGCTCGAACGACTGGTGGGAATAATCTCAATCGTTCTCTCTGTTGTGGGGGTTACCATCGTGGTTGGCACATCATTTATGCGGTGAATATGCGCTTTCTATTTAGCACACGATTTCTGTCCCAGTTTGCGGATTTCAACAGAACCCATCTACGATGACTCTTGTTTCTATAAATTGTGCGGTCTTTAACCAACGAAGAACCCCTATACCGTCATTGGTCTTTTCAACTATAATGCGACACCGAGTGCTCCTGCTGGAACGACCAGGATTGTCAGGAAGACTGGCCCATCGTGAGTCTCTCGCTGTGACCTGAAAAGACCAACAGATGTTGGTTAAGACAAGCCGTAGGTAGCCGACGGTGATTCTATGAGTGGATTTCGAGCAGACTACGCCTCAATCGCCGTGTATTGGTCTTCCCATCCTCGCCGCTCACGAAGCGCTTCTCGTCCCTTCTCCGTAATCGCATAGTAATTTGTTCGGCGATCAAGTGGTCCTTTCTCGACGTACTCCTTGTTGACGAGGGTGTCGAGGTTTGGGTAGAGTCGGCCGTGGTTGATTTCACCGTCGACGTACTGTTCGAGTTCGCTTTTGACGTCTTGTCCCGACGGCTGGTCAAACCCAGAAATCACGTACAAGAGGTCTCGTTGGAAGCCACTCAAGTCGTTCATATGCCATGACCAACGAATTTGCATATAGAATTTCGCAATGACAAGATATTTTATATTTATGAGAATAGCAATATCCCGCCAGATTAGTGAATTGAGGAAGATGGGGGGAGACTGGGATGCCTCTGACGTTATCCACGCTTAGTTACGTGGACACTCAAACCAACATCCTATACCCGCAAAAGCGTTAGCCATTTTCCATTACGAAGGAGCTGATAATGTAACTGATATCGTGTTCTAGTGCAGGAGAATACTCACTTAGTCGCGACTCCACGTGATTATCGTCACTCTGCGTCTTTCCCGAGTAACCGCTTTGTCTGTTTCCAAAGTGATGAGGTAAGGTGGTGAGCCTCGGCAGTCGTGGACCCTGGTCCGCTTCGGTAGTCCTACTTTCAGACACACCGAACACTTGACTAGAGGAGTCGACGAGAGGTCGTCACACGACTCTAGCGCCGCGTGCAAATGTACTTGCACGTCAGTCGGGGAGTCTGCTGTGGATCCTCGAGGTCAGTTTCGTCGATAGTCGTTGCTAACGCCAGAACAGTATGTCTGGATTCCACAGGATTTATAATTATTCAGTAAACGACCTGTTGACGATTGCCATGGATGTGAAAACCACACACGAACAGACTGACCGAGCATCAGCTGCAATTCTCCGCATCTTAGACCCAATCGAAATCCTCGAATCGCTTCCCCCGACGGTATTCCCCGTCAGTGCGAAAATACTGCTTGACCGTACCAGTCGAGACGACCACGCATACCAAGATTATCGACCACCAGAATACCCTGTGGAAGTTCGCATCCCTGCTGAAACACCCTACATCCCCGAAACAACCGTCTACTTCGATAATCCAGCCGAACGCCCACCAAAAAATGCCACACCAATCAGTCCCATTGAATTCATTGACGGATTAGAGGAAATCGCGGATCATCTCGAAGAAGAAACTGCAACCGATCCTCAGCGACTCTATCTAACCGGCCTCTGCGTTGTCGAGATTCCACCTCAATATCTCACCTTCGACGATGGGGCCCATGCGGTCAAACCTGATTTGTACGAAGAACACGCCGAGATGACACTCGCATACTTCCAGAAAGATAGTTCCCTGAGTGCCCATCGCGTTCGCGAAGACCTCGACGAAGCACTCCCCGGTGAAACGCGAACGCCACTCGAACTCGTACGACTTGATGAGGTCACTGCGAAACCCTCTCGACTAGGGAGAGGGACGACTCAGCAGGCAGGCCGCGCTCGATATTTCACTGAACGAGAAGCACAGAAATCAGGCTCACTCGATGCAACACCCGCTATTTGGCAAGTAAGACGGCTTCAACAACCAGGTGACGATACTCGGCCCCTTGAAACAGTCTTGGACGAATACGAGCGGTACCTCCCAGCTCTCGCAGAGACTGACCTTATCCGCGAACTCACCTTTGTCGGTCAGACTCGCACCGTCGAACGATTCTACGCCGATCAAGTCCTCAACCGATGACCGTAACAATCCACGAAAACGCGGACGATGAAGAATCGGTTCCACCAAGTGACCTTGCCTCTACCGACCAGCCGCTAGTCGTCACTCCGCGTGGTGGTGCAAGGGAAGTTGGGCGATCTTGTTACCATGTTCAAACACCAGAACTGGATATCCTCGTTGACTGTGGTCTCAACCAAGGTAGTGGTGGGCAATTCCCGAATCTAAGAGGCATTGAAGAAGGCCAAATCGATGCCGTGTTCCTCACACACGCACACATCGATCATTCTGGAGGACTACCAGTTATCGAAAATCGAGCCCTTCTTGCAAAAGATGCCCCCATTATCACGACACGGCCCACTACAGCACTCTGTCACACGTTATTACACGATTCGATTAAAATCCACGAAGAAGAGACTCAAAAGCAGGGCCGTGAACAGGAATTCACCCGCAATAATGTCCATGACGTACTTGAACGGTTCAAGCCCCAGCGTTATGGCGAACACGCACTCTCAAACGAGCTTCGACGTCTCAACACGAGCGCAGATATAACGTATACACTGGGTGGTGCCGGACACCTCCTCGGGAGTGCTTGGCTTGCTATTGAATATGGGGGTCGTCGTGTAGTCTTCTCTGGCGATATCGGTGGCCGGTCTGCGCATCTCCCTGATTATGACACACCGCCTGCTGCCGACACGCTGTTCTTAGAAAGTACATATGGCGGTAGACAACAGCACCGCTCGTTGAAGAAGGCACGAAACCAACTCTATCAGGCGACAATAAGCGCAGTCAAAAAGGGCATTCCCGTTCTCATCCCGACGTTCGCAGTCGGACGTGCACAGGAGGTCATGCAAGTATTTAGAGAACGGTTCCCACATGAACCAGACGAAGTCCGAGACCAGTTGGAAGTCGTCTATGATGGAATGGCGCGAGACGCTACTGCGGCCTACCATGCATTCTCCATTGGTGAATTCGTTGATGAGACAATCAACAACTGGCGGATGAACGCTCAGGACAACGAACCATTCCTCCCTGATTGCGCATGGTATCCAGAGGATAATTCTGAACGCATTCCAATTCTCGACGGTGAGCGAGCACCAATTATCATCGCTCCATCAGGCATGCTCTCTGGTGGAACTTCACCACTCTATCTCACAGCCTTGGCCGAGCATTATGACGAAGCACGAATTTTCTTCACAGGATACCAAGCAGAAGGAACGCCGGGCCGAGTACTCCAAAATGGATCGGGAAATCAGGTTACTGTATCTCTGCCCGTGACTCCATTCCGTAATTCTGAGCTAGAATCTGATAAGAATGGCAATACGACGGTGAATATCCCAACCTCATGGGTCAAGACGATTTCAGGGTTTAGTGGGCACTGTGCTCGTCAAACACTCTATGAGTTCGCACAGGAAGTAGATGCAAAGCATGTTGCCCTCGTTCACGGACCAAACGATGCACAAAAGGAATGTCGAGGATACCTGTCAAACCAGCTTAACGCAGACGCAGTTACTCGTGCGTCTATGGGAACCCCGATTCCAGTTTATGGTTCCACCGCTGGGAAATTAATACGTGTAGACAACAGTTCAGGGGCTGCAAATGCCATCACGGTGCAACCAGGAAGCACTACTGAGGACTCTCACACCAACGATGAGCCTACTGCAAATAATGAATTGAATGAGACCAAACCTCACAATGACCACACAGATAATAAACCCGAGAAAACCCTTGAAGAGCGGGTTGAGGCTTTGGAAGCCAGAAACAAAGCACTCGAAGCAGAATTAGCTACAGTTCGTAATGATCATCGGTGGACGGAGGCCGATATTCGCCGTATCGTCCGGACAGAGTCCGCTAATGAGCCGACATCCGCTATTAAGGGTTCTGAAGACAATGAAGTAGTGAAATCGGTGGAAGTACTTTCGGAACTAGACGGTGTTGGTCCTGCTATCACTGAGCGTCTTCTTGACAATGGTTACACCACACTTCGAGACATCCAAGAGGCGTCAGTTTCGGATCTCACGGCTCTCAATCAGATTGGCAACAGTACTGCAAGTGAGATCTGGCAGTATGCAGAAGCGAATCTCTAAACTAATCTAGTGGGGCCAATTCTTTAAGAACGACTTTTTGACTGCGTAAATCAACTTTAGACACTACTGCTAAATCTACAAGTACATGATTTGAGTGCTCATCATTAGTCTCATACTGAAGTCCTTAAGTCACCAACAAGTCGCATGAGGCCATAGCAGTGACCTAGAGAGGGAACTCTTGTCTTTATTGCTAGACTTGCTCCAGTGGTGGCTCACGCTACGTTTCATCAAGTAGTGAGATACCACGCTCGACGACAGCGTCAGTGATGAACAGACTCGTTTCAGTCTGAAGTGCCCGCATCAGCTTGGCCGCTTCTGTCTTCTTGAGTTCTCCACGGGAGTATGCGAGTACGAGGACACCAATCGAACCATGTACTTCAACATCATGGTCGTTCGCGGTGTCTCGCGCTGCCAGGTCGTCAGTCAAAAGTACTGCAGCGCGCTCAGATGCGACCGCAAGTGCAGCTGTTTCTCCGGGATCTAAATCGACGTCAAGTGTGGTCGTGTCAGTCTCAACGAGTTCATACTCAATCGATTCGAGTGCAGGAGGGACCGTGCCCGCCTCAAGTTCTTGGTAGACAGTCTGTGGAATCAGTAGCTTATCGACGGTCGAGAGCAACGCAAGTGCGTCGATCTCGTCGAGGTGAATGATGGGGCCCGCATCAGCAACCGCAAGAATCACGCATTCAGTCCCCACCGAACGTCGTCTTTGACAGCCTGTAATTCACGCTCTGCTCGCTTGACACGGTCACGGCCGACGAGACCAATCGCTGTCTCGCGATCGATTTCGTCGTTTATGTATTGCGAGAGGACAAGGTCGACCCAGAGATCTTCGACACCGCGTTCTAACGCCTGTTCGAGGATCTCTGACTCGGGGATACCCCGCGCTTCGGCGATTTCTTGCACCCGTTCGGTGAGATCCGTGGCCATGGCTAGACGATTGCGCTGTGGTAACTTAAACGTCTGTGGGCGCCATCGTGGTGTTACTCGGCGTCTGTTCGAAACAGACGCTTTGTTCGCCCCCACAACGATTCCGATCCTGATTCGCCATCATTACTCATGTGTTGGCTCTCCTCTCCGCTCACTGACTCAGTATCGTCATCTTGGAGCCTTGCCTCCAGTCTCTGAATCTCCGCTTCAAGCCACTCAATCCGCTTGTCCTTGCGCTTAGTCCGTGTCTCCAACGTCTCCACACGTTCTGCCAACAACCGATTCTTCTCACCCACGTATGCATCATCACGACTCTCAGAAGCCCTGGACGACTCTGATGGCTCCGAGACAGACTTAGTCGTCTCTTTCTTCGAGGGCGTATAGAACTCAGACGTCGTCTGCACCGCCCGCTCGATCGTCTTTTCTCCATACGTCGACCCATCTGCGTAATGGACATCGTCCCATTTCCCACGTAGCAACCCTGATTGTCGGAAGAGTCGGTCCATCTGATTCTCATCGCCACCACTCCAAAACGCCAACAGACAACACAACGCCATATCCGCCTCCGAATTACTGTCATACCCACTCGTATTCCCGTTCCAGAGTCGCTCGAACTTCGCGCTATTCGATGCACCCATCGCCTTCTCAACCAACCCTGAATCCGAAAGCCCAGCTCCTTCTACTGAACTGTCATCCTCACTGGCTGTTACAGTCTCAGGGCTGTTTCTCGATTGCGACTCGCTCGCACTCGAAATATACTCTCGATGAATTCCCGCTAATGCGTCCTGTCTACGCTTGACCGTCTGAGGTGTCCCATCCACGTGCGCGCCTGTCACCGTGAAGAAGCGAGCGTTGTCATAACACTCGATCTTCCCGCGTCGGTTGCGTCCTTCGGGCAACTCACCTTGGACAAGTACGTGAAACCCACTCCCCGATGGTGATACTTCGGTATACGAATCCAATCTCTCGATGATATCCTGTGCATCCTCGTCGACTTCGCCGGACTCTGGATCGCGGCAATCATCGAGGTCAACGCCGACAATCGGATCCTCGTCAGTAAACACAAATCCGAGTCCATCCGCCTGCCCACGCTGATGATATTCGAGTGCGGTTTCGAAGTCCGACCAGGTCTCTGAATCTGTCGACGACGCGAACGAACCTACTCCAGGCCCAACCGGAATTTTTGTCGACTTCCCACCACGTTTCTCACTCCGCCAACACACCCATTGGTCTCGCTCAACCAACACATTCGGCAATCCATCCAGTATCAACTTTCTAGTAGTTTCGTCACTCATTGACCTTCCTCACTCATCGCCGCGCCCCTCCGGGCGCCAGAAAAAATCTCCCCGTATTCGCTTCGCTCACTTGCACCGGCATACCCCCCATCTATACTAGTTGCTTTTTGCCGTAACAGAATCTCTAAATGGACAATAGAGCTTCTGAGTTGCAGGTGTACGCCATGTACGGCATTTTCCTGAGTAGGGGCCAGTGTTACGGCATTCTCGGTTTTGCCGTAACACCACGCAGTCTTGCGTTTTTGAAGATTCTCGAAACTCGCAATCGCCAGTTGCCGTAACGCCATCGTGAAATGCGATACAGTGGCGTTTGAAGGCGTACACTGCCCGATTTCAGAATTCATCATCGACACTCCGATTTGCGAGTGAAATCCCCTTGTAGCACCGAATCGCCTCCCCATCATGGCGCTCAGTCTCCCGTTCAAATACTATCTGATTACTGAGGCGTCGGCTGAACCAACTCCGTGAATCAGGAGTAATCTCGTGTTGTTTGGCCCATGTTTCATACGTCGAATAGACGTCTGCAGCAGGGACCGAACCGCCCTCCTCTTCGACTATCCAATCGGATACGAACTGCTCGACAACAGCATCGGAATCATCTTTCCAGCCTGGATTCGAACTCTCTTCAGACGCTGCGTCTGACTGTTCGGTACTCGTAAGGAGCGTTTCGAGTGGCTTCGTGGAATTTCCATCATAGACGACCGGCTCATCATTCTCACGAAGAATGACGACTGCGTAGCTGTCTGTGCCGTACGTCGGATTCGTCAACTCCTCTGCTGGGATGAACGGCTGGCTGATTTTCACCCACTCTGCCTCAAACGCATCCTTTGACTCATAGGCGTGAATCTCCCCACGCTCATAGACGAGATACTCTTCGACCGGCCGATCGTAGCTGTAGGTTGCTGGCACGCGATCTTTCGTCACTTCGTCCCACGTAGAGACACGGAGATGCTCTGTCCCAGCGCCATCTCGGAGTGCAATCTCGTCTCCATCTTTTACCCATACAGAGCGCTTCGAGTCGTCGTTCTCACTCACTGGGCGAACAGCGGTTACGCCTCCGTGCTCGGTTGCTCCACCATTGAACGTGAGTGGGACGTCATGGGTATAGAACCGAGTCTCTCCGTCTGCGAGCTCACGAACCGGAGATGAGAGGACTCGGTCAAGTCGCTCGGCCCAGTAGGTCTCTGTCTCACCCGGTTGGACGACAAAGAGCGGAATTGCGCTCTCCGCTTGAGCCTTCTGGAGGTTCGTGAGTACCTTCGCTGGGTTCTTCGGGGTTGTCGTCTCGACCTCGATTACGAACGGCGTTTCGAGGCTCGGGTGTGTCGCTCTCGCGTCCGGTTTCTCACTCCCATCCTGGGTGAGAATCGAGACGGTGAATCCCAGCGGTGATAACGCCTGTTCGGTCTCCAAGAGCGCCTCGTCGTGGTCACTCCCACCGGCGGATCGTACGTCGCCCGTGTCGGGTTCGGCTTCGGTTTCTCCCGCCTCTGTGAGTCGGACGATGAGTTCGTCGGCGTCGATGTCGACCGTGGTGTCGAGCAGTCGTGATCGTTTGCGAATCTCGGTGAGTTCCTCATAGTCCGGTGGCTCGGCTTCGACTCGCTCGTACAGCCTTCGCAGTGTCTCATCAACTGTCTTGACACTTACCCACTCATTGTCGTCGCGGACTCCTTCGCGGAGTTGTACGCTTCGGACGGTCTTCGCGATGGCGACGTCCAGGTCATCGGTAGTGACATCGAGCAACTCACCTAACTCATCGGGCGTTGTCGCCGTCGGCTGACTGTTATCGCGGGGGACGCCGAACTCCTGCTGTGTCCGCTCGTGTACGCGAGACAGGGCGTCTTGGAACCGCTGTTCTTCGGACGCCGTCAGTGGTGCCTCGCTCTCTGGATGCCCCGCTGGTATGGGGAGTGGTTTGACGTTGAACGGGTACGGCCCCGTTTCACCGAACGTCGGACTCGGGAGTTGGGCAATCCATTCACCCCGAGGTAACGACCCAATCCGATTGGCGAACGCTTCGGGGTCTAACTCCTCGTGAGCCATCGCGTTCGCGAGCTCGCGGTCGACCTTGATTTTCCCGACGAGCAACGTCCCGATGTTGTTGAGCAGATTGAGATACAAGCGTCGGCCACCCTCGGTTTGTATCTGCTCGGGGAACTGCATCGCCAGCCCCACCGAGAGTCGGAAGCTCCGTCCTTTCTCAAGCATATTGTTGAGGACGTCAGAGGCGGCCACAGAGGCCGCCTCGTCAACCATGAGGTTAACCACGTAATCGTCGTCACGGCGCGTCAGGTCGTCTTCGTGTGTCCGGAGAGCGTCTTCTAACAGTGCGAGAATGAGTCCGGTCAGCAGTTTCGCTGCTTTGTCGCTCAACCCCCCGAGGTCGAACAGAATGATTTGGTCACTATCGAGGATTTCTCGCAAATCGAGCTGTTGGGCAGTGTTGTCGAAGATTCGTTGGAGATTACCGTCCAGCGAAATGTATGCAAGACGGTTGTTAAGCCCGTCAAGCGTTGCTGAGAACGACTGTGCGTCGGTGTTGATCCTCCGACGGAGTGCGCGCTGGGCAGCGACATCAGTCGTTTTCGGTAAGGCCGCTTCATCCGGGTTGGGTGGACCGGCGGCCGCAAGTTGATCAGAAGCGTGCTCGAGTTGTTCGTGCCCGAAGAAGTCCTCACTTTCGCGGTGGCTCCCGTTTTCACGGCCATAGTCCTCGTCGAACAGCGCCTTGATGAGCGACTCAATGAGAATCGGGGAGGTGACTGCACGTCGAAAGACGTCTTTCCCCACGACGAGTTCAAGGATTTGTCTGTACTGGTCGGCTTTACGCTTGACAGCATCCGTCCGCCGGACGCCACGTGAGAGTGCTGGGCGAAGATCAAAAAAGGAGAATCCAGGCAGGATATCGGGAAGAGTAAAGTGCAGCACGTTCTCTTCGAGGTCGTCCATTCCAAAGCGGCGACCGTGTGCACGCATGTAATTTTCCGCGAGGCCGTCGCCCTTGTGGTCAAGCACAATGACTGGCCCACTGGTGTTAGCATACGCCGAGAGGATGTCGTTGAGTAGTGCCTTCGATTTCCCACCGCCCGTCGTCGCCGCCCGGAGATAGTGTGTGACCAGTGACGACGTCGGAATACACACCGACTCGTCTTCGGGAATGCCGTTCTCATCGATAGCATACCCGATTTCCATTCCCTCGCGAAGACTCGACATGTGGTCGTGGTGAGGCAGGGGAAGTGAATTCTGGCTCTCTTGTTCGGAGCGTGTTCGGCGCGAACCCTCAACGCTGAGTTCACTTCCCGAGGGAATCGTGATGAATTGCATGAGTTCTCGTCCATTACAAACGAAATCTGGTGTCGTTCGACCCCGGCCCGTAACGACCTCTCGGTTGAGCACTTGGTCCAGCGTACTGAAGCAATGGTTACGTCCCTTGTCCCGAAGCCGTTCACGCTCAACCTCATAGAACTCTCCACCAATCGAGTCAAAGACGGTCATCAAATCATCGAGTTGTGCATCAATCGCCGCCTCATCAGTCTCGGCCGGTGGAACGGCAACCGCCCGGAGGTTAACGGTGAACGTTCGTTTCGGGTTCTTCGCGCGAATTTCATCGAGACGTTGCCTTGTAGCGTCACTTAGAGACTGTTCTTTCTCAGCGAGCGTACGCGTGTCAATGAAGACGGTGCTGACGGCTTTGTCGATGAGCGTGTCCGTCTGATTCCGGAGGTCGAGCTTCCGATTCTCGGCCGCAGACGACCAATCAGGCTTCCGCTGGAAGAGCACTTGAAAGACAACCGGTGCCTTGACGTCGGAGAGTTCGTCGATGAGTGAGACGAGGGGAAGCAAGGGCCCATCGTCAGAGAGCGATGACTCTGTGTCACTTCGAGTAAGCAGCATCATCCAATCCTTGCGGCGAACGCTCGAACTGTGCCACTGAACTCCTCGTGGTGACAGTTCCTCCTCAGTTACCTCGTCTGTGAGGAGTTTCGATTCGAGATCAACGGATTCACGCGAGATATCGAACGACGACGGATAGATTCGCGTGAGGCGTTCCTCAAGTGTCTCAAGGTGTTTGTCGGCTCCGTAGTAGAACTCAACTGGCTCCTCAGCGCCTTCGCTCACGACGAGGAACTCGAACGTCGGTGGTGGATTCGAGTGTAAGGGATTGAGTTGCTGTGTGAACGAGGACTGCTCGGCTGTGAGTTTGTGCAGACTCTCGATTGCAGTTGGTATCGTGCTCGTGTGGACTGTTTCGGAGGTGGGCGTCACCCGAATGTATTCACGAGTCACTTACAAACACCTCTCTGAGCGGACTCTACAGTCAAGGGGTTCTTTGGGCGATGCAGCGGTTGAGTTGAGTCAGTTGTCGTCATTATTCCGAATACGAAGGATCTCAAGTAGGCGGTCCTGTGCGGCGATACACTTGTCTCGAAATACCCGGTCGTGGGGCAATCGAGCGATAATGTAAGCGGTGCTCACAGTCGGTGTCAGTGTGGCCAGCAGTGGAGTGATGAACGATGGAAGTGAGGCAGGAGGGCCGACGACGAACGATGTGAGTGCAAGGATGAATCCGTATCGGGCAGGGAATTCCCAGAGTTCGCGGCGGGGCTCCCAGACCATCCGAACGAGGTCTAATCGAAGTGCGTCTTTAATTTGGTACGCAATCCCCAGCGAACCGAGGACCCAGAAGATTCGGGCTCCGAAGCGACGACCGACTGGAGTGTCCCCGAATGCAACGAGGATGAGTGAGACTGCACCATAGAGCCCGATGACGGAGTAGACAGCGAGTGCGTACCACTTCGGTGGATTCCACTCGCCGGCCCAGCCCGTAGGGTCGTTGCGTTCACGCTCGGCAATGTGAGTGAAGTAGATAACACCAAGCAGGCCGGTGGATGACCAGGCGAGGGTCCGTATCGGTACAGAGCTTATCGCCGTGAGCGCTGCAATCGACTGGTCGAACCATTGCATGCCGGTATCTAGAGAGACGAAGAGAGCGCCAACGACTGCAGCAATGACGGGAATTAGAAGTAGTGTCCCGCCAAGGAGTACTCCAAGAACGCCGAGGCGACGTCCAAAGAGGAATCGAGCCGTTGGATCGGTGACGTAGTCATGGATGGTTTCTGGGAGATATCGGATTTTGCCACGAATCGAAGTTGGTGGCTGTGGCTGCTCTGCTGCACGCTTTTTTCGAACGGCTTCCTTCCAGTCATCACGTACCTCACAGTCACGACAAAGTACGACGTGATTCTCTGCCGTGAAGACGTTTTCATCGAGCAGGAGTATATTGAAATCCCCAATATCGTTGCCGTCAACAACCCTTCCACACACCTCACAATGGCTGCTCTCACGGCCGAGGGCCTTGTGGAACATATCCACCATATCATAGTTCGGTGGGTGGGTTTCGTCAGCCATGATCACTCCCGCTTTAAGGGTTTCTGAGTTTCAGGTTTCTCAATAAGTTGAGCTTCTTCCTCTAATGCGGTTACTTTGACCGGGTAAGTTCCTTCGTCCTCTACCGAGACGAGCGCATGACTGTACCCACGGTCACGATCGCCAGGCTTTGCGTTGCGAATGAACTCTGCCTCGCGAGACGTCAGCCCGAGCTTCATACGATTCTCCTCAGAGAGACCTGGAAGCCGATATAGGATTTTCATCGAGCAATTGTTCGCGATGGTCTCTGCTCGTGGGTGGATGAAGAAGTCCTTGAGCTCCTGTGTGATGAGATGGATGCTCAAATCATAGTGTCGAGAATGGCGTGTAGCGCGGTCAAGCCATTGTAGACTCCCCTCATGCTCCATGAGGTAATGGGCCTCGTCGACGGCGAGAATAACGCGCTTGTCCGTCTCTTTTGCTCGCTGGTAGACGCTGTCGAAGAGCAATTGCATCATCAACGCAATCTCACGGTCTGCCTCACCCTGCTGAAGATCCAGATAGACGACCTTCTCACCGGAGATGCTAACCTCCGTTTCACCAGCAAGGTTTGAGAACTCACCATTGCCCATGAATGGACGCATCGCCATCCGAAGCTCGGCAGCGCGTTCTTGCCACTTCTCAACCTCAAGCTCGGTCGGATCAGCTGCCTCCTCATCAACCGAGTCAAGAAACGCCTCCGCATCGTCGGCAATCTCAGCAAGAATACCGATTACATCGCGAATCGTCGGGCTCGGATTGCCGTGTGTCGAGGGATCCGATGTAATTCCATTACGGCGATACGCTTCCCGAACAGTAGTGCCAAGGACTGCACGCTCTTTCTTGTCCAGCCCATTGCCGACATGCGCAAAGAACGTATCAAAGAAGTCCATGACGCTACTGAACCGCTGACTGAAGGGATCGATATCAGGAACATCCCGGAGTACACGTTCTGGTGTCTGCTTGATTTCTAAGGGGTTCAATCCTCGAGTACCCCCGACCACAATATGTTCCCCATCGAGGGCATCAGAGAGACTCCGGAAACCCTCTAACGGGTCGATCATGATAAGAATCGTATCCGGATCTTTAGCGAGGTGGCGCAAATTCAACAGCTTCGTCCCAAACGATTTGCCTGACCCAATCTTCGCTGCGGTAAGGATATTGTATCCGTTCTCGCGGTCGAATCGATCCATGACGACTGGGGCGTCCGTTGTCGCATGGAACCCGACGAGTACGCCACTCTCCTCTATGAGTGTACCAGCAGAGAAAGGAAAGAGTGCACCAGCAGCCTTCCCAAGCATTGGTGTCGTCTGCTCAAGTGTGTCTTTCCCAATCGGACTATTGCTCACAAGCCCTTTGTCTTGGGTGTAATCGACAGATTTCGTGACGAGACGCTGTTTCATCAACTCCGATTGCAACCGGGTTGTCGTCTCTTTGACCTCCTTTTTCGTATTCCCACGAATCGTGAGATAGACCGCGACCTCGAAGACACGCTGCGAGCCGTCCGTGAGCTGTGCAAGGACCTCCTTGTGGTCTTGGAGTCGACGTTGCGTTGCGCCGAGTGAGGCACCACCACGGAGTTCTTTTTCTCGTCTCGTCGCATCGAGATTGGTGATCGCTCGCTCGAACTCGTTGATCGCTTGCTCTGAGTCGCGGGGGCTAGCGTGAATTGAGATGTCGATATCGGCGCTCGGATGTGTTGTCAGCATATCCAGCAAGCCGGGAGTTGCCGCTGCCGGAAAGTCAGCGAAGAATAGTGTCTTCGCCCAACGCTCACCTGTCTGTGTGATTTCTGATTCAAGCTTGATGCTCGACGGTGCAACATTCTGTGCATGAACTCGAGTGAAATTCTCCTCAGTATCGTTAGCTTCGAGGCGGGTGAACCGCTCAATGAGTGTTTTCAGCATTGTTAGAATCGTCCCGAGTTAGTGCCGGTCACGATGGGAACAGAGCGAATGCGTTCGTTCTGTTGTCCCGAGCTCGGCCCGTAGTGTGTTCGTTCGCCACTCCAGTACTCTTCGAGCAGTGCAGCGAGTTCATCAGCTGAGACTCGTTCTACCTCACATCCTTCTAAATCGCGGATGCCGCTTTCGACCGCCCGTAGTCGACGTTCTACTTCCTCTTTCTGTCGCTCGCGGATCTCTTCGTAGGTGAGTTGTGTGCTCTCTGCTCCGAGTATTCGAATGCATCCACCAATTACCGGGAGCGTACTGAGCTTTGAGATAGCTCCTCTCTCGGCCAATTGCACTTCGTGGATGCTCACTGGGATGAGGATATGATACTCACGGACACAGGTTCCACGACTCACAAATTCCGCAGGGAACTTCTCGCGGTAGACACGGATGATATCTCCGAGGGCGGGGTTCTCAACGACGTCGGGGTCGTCAAGCCGTTCGCGATAGCCGGCTGTAATGCGCTCAGGTTCCACAGGGCGAGCGGTTGAATGGATTTGTATGTCGAAATCCAGTGCGTTTAGCATACTCCCGAAGGAGTTGGCCACCGCTTCCCATTCTTGATCGGTTGCGAGTGAGAGATTCGCTGGACTCACTTGGAGTGCAGCAACGAGGTTTCCGTCGGTGCGTTCAACCAGATTCGAGACTGGCAGGAATCGTTTTACTTGGGTGAGTGAATCGGGCTGTTTGGCAGGCGATTCGGCGACTGCGGTTTTGGTATGCTCTGTTTGGGAGAATTTGATCATGTCCGTTAGCCACTCGTGGGGTGATTTGTGACTGGGTGTGACGAATACGAAGGCAGCAGTTACGAGGAGAAGTCCAATTGCTGCAAGGAGACCGCCGACATTGAGCCACTGTGGTGTCGCAAGGAGAATGAATCCACAGACAATCCCAGCGGGGATGAACAACTTCAGGTCGTTGAGGCTGTAGTCGATCTCAATGCCGAAGATTTCGTCGCTTGTTCCGAACTCATCGAGGATTCGCCGTGAGGGGTCGCGGTGGCTCATTCGTTCTGCCCCCGCGTATTGAAGACCGTCTCTCGGCTCTCTGCGGTCTGTTGGGCGTATGAGTATGGACCACCGTATCTTTCGTCCGCTACGACTTCACGGATGTCGTAAAACTCGTCGTTGTTAGCACCCTGAAGCAAGAGCGTTCTGTTCGGGTATGCCTTGTTGAGTCGTTCGTAGCCTTTGTTGAGAGTCCAATCTCGGTCTGAGGTAGTACCGCCAACACCCTCAAATTCACCATTGGACTTGAAATACCCAGCTCGATATTTTTGATCGCTAGTCAGTTCCGATCGTGTTGTGACCTTGTTGAGAGAAACACTCGGAGGAATCCGAGAGTCGGTGACTGATTCTCGCGAAGCGCTGGATGTCTCCGACGCACTTGAAACACCCAGACTTGTCGTTATTGAGTGATCACTCCGGGCAAGTTCACTCGAGGCACTCCCGAGTGCACCAGCCGGAGTCGTATCTGTCGTACCAACGGTGGCGGTCGAACTCGCATTATCGCTGGAGAACGGTGAGCCGTTTAGGGGGTTTACACGTGGACTGGAGGCGGCTGAACTCGCCGCGCTCGTCGCTGCACTTCCGGCGTTTCCAAGCTTGTTCGATGCACGTGTGAAACTCGTTGCGGAGACGGCACCGAGAACGCCCGCCGCCATTGCTGAAAACGGCCGCATTGAGCGCATGCCGATGAACAGCATAATCGGCGATAAGAGTGCGATGACCCACAGACAGAGCGTCAAGAGTGCATACACGCCAAGGCCTGGGACAATTGATGCCGCTCCAGGCATTGCGCTTCGAGCGGCGTTGATGATCGGATACCCGAAGCCCAATACGAGTGCTGTTGGGAAGGGGAGAAATGCGACGGTGACAAACATATCACGACCAATCTTTCCGACTTTCGAGACGATGCTGAGTGGCCCGAAGTCGACCAGTGAGAGGGCAATGAAGATCGGGAGTGCGGGGGCGAAGACAAACACCGCCACCCACGAGAGGCCGAATACGAGCGCAATCAAGAGGAACAGCACACCAGATGAGAGCCAAACGAGAATGATGCCCAGACTGGCTGCAGTCGCGTTCCCTCCGACTGACCCGAGGTCCGAAACGAGGTCAGCGCCAGTGGGGGCGACCGCGAGAATCAGTCCCTGTGAGAGATGCAGCACAACGGCAGCCCAGATCCATGAGGCGAGGATGAAGAACAAACCGAACCAGCCTTTCTGACGAAGCGTCTTGCTCCGGTGTGCTGCAGCTGACCCACCTGGCAGGATTGTGGTGAGTCGAAGTAGAATCATCGCGAAACCCCATAGGGCAAGCCCAATGGGGAGTCCTTTGGTGAACCACATGTCGTATGCAGTTCCCATCGGTGCATTCGTGGGACGGTCGACGAGTTCCATCTCACCGTCCTGAAGTGGCACTGGGCGAGAGACGAGGAATTCAACGGCCCATTCAGCGACGTCGCGAGAAAACTCGAGGAATCCTTGTGCGATGGCTCGGACGGCATCAATGACGCCATTGCAGACCTGGCCGCTCACAGGGTCGATACCGCTACAGTAGCCTGCATCGTCGGTGGTGCTATTCCCACCTTGGTCGTCACCATCAGGCGTTGGCCCGCTGGGTGTTCCGAGTTGGAGTGGGTTCGCCGGTGTTTCTGCGACGGCGAGCATGGGGACGAATCCAGCGCTCACGATGAGTGTTAGTACGAATATCACCGATAGGACTGGTTTCTGTGTCATAGAGTGGTGAATGGGTGTGTAGCGTCCCTTAGAAGAAGGGGACGAGACTGACACAGTCTGCGAGAGAGGTTCCGGTGAATCCGATAAACATCTCGATAACGACGGCAAACAGTGGCGTCGTTACGGCGCTCATACCAGCGCGGTTACGCCAGTTTTTGAATGACTGGACTGTTTGCGGGTCCTTTGGGAAGCCGGCTGCGGTGTGGAGGACGTAGGAGAGAATTGCAGCGCCGATCATGAGCGTCCCAACGACCAGTGGGGCTGCTTGGTTGATGGTGTCGGCGAGTGGCGTCCCACAGATACCATTGCCGACTCCCTCTTGGGCAGCGACTGTTGTACTCGCAGTTGCGAACAGTACCACAGAGGCGACTACCGTGTGACAAGTGCGCCGAAAGAAAGTTGACATAACTGATGACCCAGCTGTGAAACGTGTGGTCTGCTTTGCAATTTTAGACGCTTCAGGTATTCTAAGGGTTGTTTTCCTAGACATTATGTCGTATTCTATTCGAAGATAGTATCTTTCGTTATTAGAAACTATCGGCCACATTTGTGATATCTGATGGATTAACTGTCCCGAAGACTTTTGTTCTGGTTATGGCCACTATTGTTTAGCTAATGACTCGGCCCAATGCAGACATTCCTGAGGGAGTTCATGGGAGTATGAAAGAGCTGGGGAAGATGTACGGGATTTCGACGGAGGAGGCCTATATTCTCGCTGCAAAAGTGCTGTTGAACCTCGAATCAGAAATTGAGTATGACCCAGATGGCGACCTCGTTGAGGCGTTCCTCGAGAAACACGCTAATCGGTAACGAGATTGGTATAGGTAGTTCGAGAGGCGACCAGAGGAGGCGGCTGATTAAGACGGACAGGTGAGAGTGCGATAACGATACTGCAGGCATCTGAGCTAGAGAATGAGCTGGGAAGTGTCCTGAGTCAAATCCTATAATAATCTGAGTAGATTGAGGATAAGCGTAGGAGAGATGATTCCAGCCACTCAGTCGGTTTCTTCACAAACAACTTCACGAAGTTCATCCAGAAGTTCTGGATCATGCTTAGCGAGGACTTCGACGTCTTCAGCGACTCTGTCAAGGCGCTTTCGGAGGAATGAGCGTGTCTTGTATCTATAAGAATCAGAGGCCTGGCCAGCGATCGCCTCTCGCTCATTCTCAGTTAGAAGACCGCGTCCTTCGGACATGCTTCTTGCTTGTGAGTCTATCGTCATACTTCATTTGGTACGAATACGTCCAACACCATATCAATACCATATACGGTAAGGCTTTCTGTATTCAGTAATGCTAAGGTGGTGGGAGACCAATGTGAGAGTGAGAACTCAGGGTAATCACAAAGTGTGGTACGGTGCTGGAACACCGCACCTGGGTTCTCATGAAGTGCTAGAAAACCCATGAGTATCGAAGCAAGCGCCGGTATTGAAACCACCGGCACAGTTGATGTAGCGATTACTGGACCATTCTGCGAACCACAGTCACGGGGCGGCCAAACCTACTACCGCTGTGGTCACTGTAACGCAGAAGCGGCTGACCGTAGCGTCCTCACAGACGTCTCGTGCTTCCACAAGTCGGAGTGTGTACTCGGATGAGTCTCGGAACGGAGCTCACCGAGTGCGAGATCTGTGGGGCAGTCGGACTCCCAGAACGCATCCTCGAGCACGATTGCCGAGTATTCCTTGACCACCACTCTGCCGACGGCCTCTGTCCTGAATCATCAGAACCGGGGATCTGCTTAGGTGAGCATCAATGAACGAGACTCTCCAAGCACAGCTCGATGATTTGGAAGCGCGGTTTGAAGCGTTGAACAGAGCACGTGTCGCAGCGTTTGATTGGATTGACGAACTCGAAGCCGAGAATGAGCGGCTCAGTACGCGGCTGGCTGAACTTGAGCAACTCGTCTCTCCTGACCCTGAGTCGGTAGCGTACGAGCAACTCACGCGGTCACAGAAGGTTCACAGGGTTCGCAAGAAGCTCGTCGAGCGCGCGGCCAGTCGCCAGACTGGGAAGTCTCAGATGGAGTACAAGGATGTCAAGTGGCTCTTCGACGGTCATCCATCGCCCGGGCATTGCTATGACCTCATGCGACTCGCCGGAAAGCTCGAAGGCTTCTCGTATGAGACGAGTGACGACCGTTCGAACCGTGTGCTTGTGAATTTGGAGGGTGTGAACGATGAGACGTTGATTCACGCCGCGAATAACGCCCACGAGGGACGGAGGGTCTAAGATGGGTATATTTCACGCGGTTATCCCACCGCCGTTTCATAGGACTCTTATTTGATTGTGTTGTAGTGTGTAGGGAAGTGTCTGTTAGCGGCGGGTACGTCGGCTGTGGAACGGAGTGACATGGTCGAGGCTATCGTGAACGGGGCTGAACCCGTTATTCGCGGCGTGAATGCCATCACCGATTGACCAAGGACCGGAAACAGTGTCATCCAACTTTTGAGTGGGATTTTATATGCCCTGGTGTATCTGTACTGAATAATGACTGACTCGTCCGACAACAGCTATACTCTTGAGGATGCGAATGAGGAAATTGGAATTCTTCGCCGTGTAGCAGACGATGTCGTCGAAGGCATTCGGAATGCAGAGAGTGAGGATGTTCTAGAGTTTCTCATCGAAGACGAGAAACTGGACGTCATCCATGATGGTGAGCGCGGTCTCGGACAGGTCCGACGAGCGGTTCTGGAATCTCGACTCGCGTCCGATCGACTGAAGCGTGTCGTGAGTCTCCGTGGTGACGAAACACCTGCAGAGATTCTTGTTCCGAACGACGTCGAGCGCAATGCGAAAGTTGCACTTGAGGCCGGTAAGCCGGTTGTCCTGTACGGTCCGACTGGGACTGGAAAGACGACCTTCGCCAAGCAGCTCGCTCGTGAGACCGGTATCGGTTACGCCCTCAACACCGCTACACCCTCGTGGACACCGTCGGATATCATCGGTGGAATTAGCCCAGACTACACAGGCGACTCGCTTAGTTATCGCACGAAACTTGGCTGCGTTTCTGAGGCCGTTCAGCGCGCTCGTCAGTTTGACGTTGAGTACGGCGTCATCCTTGACGAGATTACCCGGGCAGATATTTCGAAGATCTTCGGTCCGCTGTACACCGCTATTGAGAACCCTCACCAGACGATATTCGAGACCGATGAGGGCGAGACCATCGAGCTGGACAAGCGAGTAAACATTATCTGTACCATGAATATGTCCGACCGGACGGTGAATGAACTCGATAACGCCATCACTCGACGGTTCGCAATGGTTGAGCTTGACGAGTACGAGGAGGACAAGCGCCGACAGCTGTTCAAAGACTGGATCACCACGCACGTCACCGACCACACGGACCTCGGAGAAAGCGAGATTCTCCGCCTATTTGAGCGGGACTACCAGGGAATCAACCACGGCCACGAATCAACGTCGCAAGGGTCGATTATGCGCTTCGGCCCGATGCATTACCGCGACGTCGCCGTCTTCCTTGGCGTCGGCTGTCGGGAGGGTGGCGAATATGAATACGATCAGACGGATGCAGTCGGACAGGCGTTCCGGACGTACATCGTTCCGCGGCTCCTGAACGCCGCTGCGTTCCCGCAGATCGAGCGTATCGCAGAACACTACCGGGCACTAAACGGTGAGTTCGAGGAGTTCGATCTCGCACCGGCGGCTGAACTCGCCGAACGAGAGCTCGAACAGGAACGCCGCCAGATGGGCTCCTACGAGTAATGAGCACCGTTGACGAAGTCTACGAGTACGGACAGGACACCTTTAACGTCCCCGAACGCGGGGAGATTCGAATAGAGGGCTGTCCGTCGTCCATCGGCGACCAACTTCGTCGTGCTTCGTTCACGCAGCAGAGTCCTGGGGTCTTTACGAAAAGTCAGGCGGCACTCGACTCCGACCAAGAGTATGAGGTCGTGACGGTCACCGTAGACGGCGACGAGAACGAGGTTCTCCATGTCGAAGCGACAGATATCATCGGCGTCGTAAGTCTCACGCCATCGTCGAAAGTACAGGTAGATCCGAAGATCGACTGGGAGCACATCTTTGACATGCTGCTTGCCGTCTACGACCAGAACCGATCCATCGAGTACCACGGAATTCCGCTTCAGGACTTCCTCTCCGATGATATCCACCTCGACGACGTGTTCGTGGTCTTGGCAATCAACTACCTCGACGGGCTGGAGACGATCCATCGACAGGGATGCATTCGTGATCTGGTCATCCGACGACTCGACAGTCTCGACGGTCGGGGTGAGATTGACGTCGAACAGACGCTTTTGAACCACGCGCGCGGGACGCTGGAGCCACACTGGATCCGAAACGAAACCGAGTACGACAACGCCGCGAACTCGCTGCTTCACTACGCAGGGAAGTCACTCCTTCGACTCTTCCGTCAGAATTCTCACGAGAACGACCACCCCGCCTACGACCGGATCTTTTCAGAGGTTCACCGGGAAGTGGAACGCCTGGAGAGTATGGGTGTCGTGAGCGGACTGAATCGGATGGACGAGTACCGACGCATCTCTATCAGTGATTTACCGAAGCAGCGTCGGTACTACCAGAAGGCGTTCGACATAGCAAAAGCGATTATGTCATCCTCTCTCGGCCAGCAGCTCCGTGACGGTCCACGAGAGCTGGTTGTGGACTACGTCCTGAACATGGAGTCGCTGTTCGAGCAGTACTCGCAGGTTGTCATCGAGCGCGAGCTCTCGTACATCAAGTCCTACGACCACCTCGGCGACCTCGACGACGTGATGCCCGTTCGGTCACCGTCCGTGAATCCATTCGAGGGTGAGGGACAGATCTACCACGAACCAGACCACGCGCTGCAGGAGGGCGACGAAACGCTCGCCGTCTTGGACTCGAAGTACTACGCGGAAGGTCACGATCCAGTAAAGGAATCGGCGTCCCGGTCGCGGCTCTTTAGCTACGCATACCTTCTGCACTCCAACCGACTCGCGTTCCTGTGTCCACTCCTGGAACCGAAGCGTCGGAAAGTCGCTCAGACCGGAGCCGAACTACAGATCGTCTCACCCAGCGAGAATTTCACGCTGGAAGCGTACGACGATGTCGTCCATGATTATCTGCACGACGTTCTGGTTGAGCAGTCTACCGAGCTTGAAGCCTTCCACGCCGTCGCGGATAACCGACTCTGTTTAGACGGCGTTGAAGAGACGGATCTGAGCGAGGCGAAATCGATGAGTGGACCGTTCACGTTCAAGGACGTCCGGAACTTCTCCCTACGGGTCCTCAAGGCCGCTGCCGACGAACATTCTTGGGAAGTTCGGAATCGATACGAACTGGAACAGGACGGTGACTGGACGAGAGAGCAAGTCGAAACTCGTTGTGAGCAACGCTACGAGCACACGACGACGTGCATTCCGGTGTTCTGTCGTGAACAAGGCCAGGAATGGATCGACCTGTACTTCTTGAATGGCAGCGGCGAGGTCGAGAAAGAGGGGCCGTTGAAGCTCCTATAGGTGCAAAAGTATGTATCAAACTCCGCATCAGTGGACGACCACAGAGGGACTGACCCATGTCTTCTACGATAACAACCAACCTCCGAGTGAGCGGTTCGGTTGGACGAGCCTCTGCGACGAATGGAGAATTCCCCTCGAAGGTGAGCACTTCGAACTCCAAGAAGACGTAACTGAAGGGTCAATAACGTGTGAACACTGCCGCGACCGGCTCGATAAACCGTTTGTCGAACTTGATGACGAAGGGATCGCCGGTATGAGAGGTTGCGTGGTCAGAGTTCATCGAGACGGAGATGGAGCAATCATCGGGGCTCGCCGGCTTTGTCGCGGACGACCCCTTCACTACGAGATCGCCTTTGACCCCAGGTCGTTCAGCGGCGATCTCCATGACCAGGCTGACGACGTCTGTGAAGAGTGCTGGCAGAATTACGTCGATCATCAGTGGGGCGGCGACGTGGAAGGTGGGGAACTTCAGATCGAGTACTGGACAGACGAGGGGAAGAAGACGTACTATGCAGCGTCCGCTGAAGCAGTAAACACCGGGCCGGAAGCGAAGCTTCGATTGACCAGTGAGAACGGCCTCGAACAGGAACTCACGCAGGGAAAAATCGAGTCGATCACATTAACTCCAGCACAGATCGTGGACTACTGACCCTGTCAATTGGCCGAACAGACCGTTACTGGTTCCTTGTTGAATTCGGTGCTTTCTGCCCAGGTCGTCGCATACTTAAAACGGTGCGACGAGCCAGTTTCCGTCCTCTTTCCGTTCGAGCTGCGGGCCGAAGACCTGCTGTAGGGAGTAAAGTTCGTCGTGGTATCGGAGGTCGTACGTCTTTCCACTCCGGTGGAACGACCCCTCGACGACGAACTGTACGGTGGGGCTCTGGTACTCCAAGTCGTTCGCTCGCCGATCCATCTCATGGGCAAGTTCGTCTGCCTTGTCACCGTTAGCGAAGGCGTCTTCCAGCCCAACGACACTCACTTGACTTGGGACATCGTCGTCCTTGAGACGCTGTAGGAAGTCTTCTAACGGAATTTGGTGATCGAACGTGTCGTACTCGTCTTTAATGACGATATTGTACCGTCCGGGTATTTGACCAGGACCTGCCATTTCTTATGAACGATTTCTCAGCCCGGCATTAAGTACCTGTGCTGTTAGACATACTGGTCCGAGGTGAATAGGGGAGAAAGTATTCAAACCGAACTATCTTGTATGAGTGTATGTCAGCAGAACCTAGAGAATTAATCGCACTCCCGCTCATCATCGTCGTAGGCTTCGCCATAGTTGCTAGCGTTTGGATCGGCGGAAACGGCGGTGACGTCAGTTGGATCGCCGGCATGGTCAATGCCCTCGCCGTTCCTGCACTACTCCTCGGTTTGCTGCTTGCTGCTGGTGCCGCAATCCTGAGCGCTCTTTGATGTTGCGCAGAGACCTCGGCTCATTCCCAAGAACGTTCTACTGAAGCTGCTGTTGCACGCTAATTTGCGGTGAGACCATCTGTTCTAAGCAAGGTAGCTGTATACAGACGCCATGGACTATCGCGTGTCCCCCTCGTGATGTTGCGGTCGCCGAGCACCCTCGTGTACGTGTCGTCGCCGGTCACGTCGTCGAGCCACTTCTCGACGTAGTTTGACTCTGATCTCTATGGGGGCTCTCTGGATGACGGTCTTCTAAGAATTGTCGATTGGCCATCCAAAGTTCTATATGCTGGCGTATAGTATCTTGAGTTGAGCGCAGAGGTGCTGCGTGGAGCCTGTGTGACCATGGCCCGCAAGCCTGGCGGCGCAAGCCAATAGGCGTCGAAGACGGACGTGGGCGCAGGAAACGCACCTGGTTTTTACACTTCAGAGAGTTGGGTAGCGAGTTCTTCATACCCCTTTCTTCGGGCATACTGCGCAATTGGCCGAACGGAGGATTCAAACTGGACTGGCTCTCCGCCACCCATCACACCCTCGAACCAACAGCCCATACGAGTTGGCACGGTTTCGGCCCTCCGCTGCTCGATTGGCTCCGTGTACACTGGGGTGGAGGAATTCACGATCTCATTATATGCAGGTCCCCAGAGATGGTTGAATTCCTCTTTGGTTACTGGTGCAGACGGCGTCACCTCAGAACAATGGCGGGGATGGTCGATCTCGTATGCGAGATGGCTCGCACAGAGGTCGGCGAGCAGGGATGTGGGGTAATACAGTTCCGACTGGATACAGGTAGCTATCGGCGGACACCCACCTGATATCCCCGTAATTGCACGCCCAAACCGCTCTGCTTTGTCCTCGTTGCCGTCAAGAATCACAAGCGTATCTTCGAACCCCACCTGTTCAGCGAGAACTGCAGATTGGACTGCTTCAATACGTTCTGAATCAGACCCGTCTTGGCCGAGATGAGTAGTTGCTTTCAGATACTGGCTGTTGTCCTGAATAACCGTTTCGAAGAATCCAACACTGTTTTCGTACGTCAGGTCGTGCGATTTGTCTCGGAACGGGAAGAACGAATATCCCTCGGCCGCAGCGTAGATACTGTCCAGAATAGCCAGCTCCTCGGCACGATCAGCACTCACGGCGACGGTGATAGTGATGTCTCCGATGGTGCTCGCATCAATTGCGATTGATCGTTCGTAGGCAGCGTCGCCAGCACGAAATGGACGCACAGGTTACTCGTAACCACTCTACATTGTTTCTTGAGCGTTCCGTTTGATGACCGTGACACGACCACCGTAGGCCGTCGATCCTACAGTCGTAAAACGCAGGAGATCGTAGGCAAGCCTGTAATCAGTAGCTTGTAATGTCCCGATCACCCAGCACACGCGTGTACGTGTCGTCGCCGGTCACGTCCGCGAGCCGACCGGCGAGCTCGCGCATGTCGTCGTCGACGTCCCACTTCTCGACGTAGTTCTGGACCGCCTGGCCCTTCTCGTAGCGGTACCGGAGGAACTGGAGTTTATCCAGGTTCGAGAGGTGGTCGCCGCCGTCGCCGTTGACGCGCTCCTGAATGTACGCCTGGCGTTTCTCGTTGTCCCAAGTGCCGAGTTCGAAGCCGTCGTCCTGGTTGTACAGGCACATCTCCTTGAGCTCCTCAGGCTTGGCGTTGGTCCCGCGGCAGAGCTTGTTGACGTCGTCGAACGAGGGATTCGGCGTGTCGAGCAGGTCGATGAACACGTCCTCAACGCCGATGTCACTGGCTTCCTGAATGATGCCGTAGATCTCCTCGACGACCTCCTTCGCGGACATAATCTCGCCGCCACGCTGCACCTTCCCGTGGTGCTTCGAGTACTCGCGGAAACACGCACCCATCTCCATCACGCCAATGTCGCCGCGGGAGAGGTCGCGGTTCTCTTCGAGTTGCTGGCGAGTGCGTCGAGCCGTGCGGTAAATGTCGCGGCGGAGCGATTTCCACGAGGCAGGCTCGGTGTCGTCAATGGGACGAGCGACGACGACGATGTCGAATGAGACGGCTTCGCCACCGATGAATTTGTTAATGTCTGCACTAATTGGATACGTCGCTGTTACCTCAAACCCGACGTTACAGAGGGATTCGAGGAGTTCACCCCACGATTCAGAGTCGCTGTGGTGGTATGTGAACGCAAGCGATCCGTCTTCCTTGAGCGCACGCTTAATAACAGAGAACGCTTGGCCAAGCTCGGATTCGAAATCTTCCGCGGTTTTTTCCAAGTATGGATTCGTGACAATCGACTCTTCGCGGGGTGTTCTGTCTTGGTCAAATCCGGCGTACTTGTCCTCCAGCAGAATTTTCTGCCAAACATAGAAGTAATCTGAAACTTCTGAGTAGATGATGTTATCGTAGTAAGGTGGGTCAGTAATAACAGCATCAAATTCATTTTCGTAATCAAGATGTCGCATATCTCCTTGATGGAGTGTTGATTTGTTTCCAACTGGTGTAGAGAATTCCTCTGTCTCGATAGTCTCTCCATCTTTCACATACCGCTCAGTCGGAGCAGCTGCATACTCAACACCTTTCTTTACCATGTCGTACATGGAACTGAATGTACCAGTCCCGAACTTTGTTCCCCATAGGTTGTTTTCTATGGGTTCGGTTGGGGGAGAAAATGAATTGTTTTTAAATATATTTGTATTCTTGTTGTAATTTGGATTATAAACATTCATCATGGTGTTATAGTTGAGGGATTCAGAAAAGGTGAGTAGCAGAAACTCTCGTATATTGTCATTCTCGATTTTCTCGATTGACTGGAGTAACGTACTGAGTACCAATAATTGACGAGGGTTGAACATATCGGTCCAGTTTTCGTATTTATGCTGGAACACGTCGTTTCCGGACACGGATGAAGCCGCAGTAATTGCACCTTCTGGGATTTTTTCAGATGGAACGTAGTTACGGAGTTCGCGTCGATCTTCCCATTCTTCCCGAGCGTGGTTTAATTTCTCAATGTCACCCGATGTAACGGCTTTGTACGATTTATACTCGTCCTTGTCTTTACCATCAGAATCGCAGACTGGACAGTAGTATTCAACAGCATATAGACGGAGGTCATATCCACCTTGCTCTGATATGGCATCGACAATTCCGTACTTTTGGCCACATTCAGTGCAGGTATATTTTCCTCCCCGACTCGTATTACCTTCCTTCGGGATCCATCTAAATCCACAGTTACCACAGGAAGATTCTTCTCTGTAGTCGTCTACGTGGACTACCTCATCACAATCGGGGCAGACTACCACATCCTCATCATCGTGTGCATATCTTCCGGTTGCAATCCGGAAATCATTGAACAGCGGAACAGTATGACCGCAGGAGACGCAGTCCAACTCCTTCACCCAGAAGTTGTACATTACGTCAGCGTCGTGGTCACCGTTCGGACAAGGCGTTTTGTAGTACTGCGTAATCTCGTCGGCGACGTCCTCTTTCACCTGTTCGAAGGCTTCCTCAAGCTCCTCGACGTCGGTCTGTCCCGCTTCGAGTTCCTTCTTCGTGACGAACCACGCGACTGGGTTCAGGTCGTTGCCGACAACTTCCGCGCCGAAGCGTGACGCCTCAACGAGCGACGTGCCACCGCCCATGAACGGGTCGAGGATCTTCTTGTCCTCAACGCAGACGTCCTTCGGATAGAGTTCCCAGAGACTCTCTGGGTCGGTTATGTCCACACGTTCGAGTAGCGACGCAACGTCGAAATCTGACTCAACATCGGCGTCCTCACCCCAACCAGCGAGAGTTCCTCCCTCGTGACCGGGCTCAAACACCGAGACTTTCTCTGGGTCGTCAAGTAGTGTATAGAGAGATATAGCACGGAATACACAGCCGAGGCGTCGCGCCCACCACTTGTGCATCGTGTAGATGGGGCGGTAGTACATCTTCGCCCGACCTTCCTTCTCGGCAATCTCGTTTATTCGCTCAATAGGAAATCCCTTCTCGATTGGGAGGGTTTGACGCTCTGTGATCTGCTTCCCTCCAGAGCTATCCGTCATATAAAGATACGCCACAATCTGACCGCATAAGGATTCGGGTATCTCGACAACAGTTATACTACAACGTTCAGAAGCCTGTTGTAACTGTGCCAATCTCTGTCCCCTTCGTCAATCGGAAAGAAGAGCTTGGAAAGTTACGAAACAGTTTACAAACCGACACTATGGACTTCCACGTTCTAGTCGGTCCAAGTGGATCAGGCAAGTCGGCACTCTTGGATCGGTTTCAGAAGCAATGTCAGGAAGACGGAGTACGTACCGTTCGTCACGATATTGGCGAACCGAAGTCAGAAGCTGCGTTCATTTATCGACTCTTGGAAAAGTGGGATCAGGCATTACCAAGCTCGAATTGGGATTCAATCAAAGAACGTGTCAAGAGTGCAAATACGGAACCGTTGGTTCAGGTTGCAAAGTTCGCTGACCCTGCCGTAGGTACTGGTGCCCGGATAATCAATGCAGCTCTGTCTGGGGCGGTAGAAGATGAAAGCCTGAGCAATGCTACTGATGAAGTAGACTTTCTCATTAATGTACTTGAAACCAGCCCAGATGAGAGAGTAGTAATTATTATTGACCAGTTTGATGAGCGCCGTCTGTCTGAATCAGTCTCACAGGATCTTGGTCGGGTATTCAGAGAGATTGCACGGAAGTCACCCGCGAACATTGTCTGGTGTATCGGATCCGATCACGAGTTCGGCAAGTCCGAAGATCAGGTAACTCATCTGCGGGTTGGGCCGCTGGACAGCGCAGCGATAGAGGAACTCCTTGACAAAACGGGCACTTATCTTGGAGAAGCAGAGACTGATGGCGGTCAGACTAAAAACACTGCCAGTTTTGTGACCGAGATCACGAATTTCGAAGGGCCAAATCTGACAAAGGAGGGATTGATTGACGAAATAAAAACGAGAACAAAAGGACATCCGTTTATGCTTGTTCTCTTTTTACAAACAGTTCGGGATGAAGATGTCTCCTATGCGATTCGAGACCTCCCAATAAGCCATCGGAAAGTTCGGAATCATTTGGAAGGTCGGTTGTTAGACCGTTTAGAACCTCAGGAGGAGGATCTTATGCGGGATGTTTGTGTTTTGGAACAGTTTGACGCGAAGTTGGCAGCTCATCTCTCGGGGAATACGGTCGCAGAAGCGAGACAAATCTTGACGAATCTGAAGGAGCGATCCATTATCAGAGATGTAGAGAGTATTCCTGGTAAGCATACATTCAGAACGCACGACCTAATTCGTGAATATCTGCAAGGCGATATAATGGGTGCCAGAGAACGTCAGAGCAGATATATTGCGATTGCAGTGTTCTCATCAAGGCTATATGAACTAATAAACCAAAGCACAGAGGAGGAGGTCGCGGGTCCCGAAATAGATTCCTTGCGTGAATATGTCAAACTCCACTTTGAGAAGGTCCTCACCAATGAAGAAGCGGCTTCTGTGGTGAGTTCGGTGTACTCTGCTTGTAAGGACCTGAACTACATACAACAAACAGACGTAGAGAACGGGCTCAAACACTGTTACTCAATTCAGAATTCAGTGACTCTCCCAGACGCGATTGAGAGTATTTCAAAATAGAGGACTCACAGTAATTCCGTCTGGGAACCATTTTTACGGCCTTCACCTGAATGTTCGGATATCGATGAAAGCGGATACGCTCGATCTGAAGGATATCTTTCGGAAGGACACCCGGTACGTCGTTCCACGATTCCAGCGGCCGTATGTGTGGAAGGAGGAGGAACACTGGCAGCCCCTGTGGGAGGACCTCCAGCTCGTCGTGAACGATTTGATGGACCGACAGGCGGATGCGGATACCGATCTCAAACGCCAGGAGGCCCAACAGGACACCTCTCCGCATTTCTTGGGTGCCATCGTCCTCGACCAGCAATCGACGCCGACGCAAAAGCTGAGACACGTGAGATTATCGACGGGCAACAGCGGCTGATTACGCTCCAAGTCTTGTTGTCGGCCACACATTCCGTAGCGATGGAGTTCGACGACAACGGGTCGGCGTCCTTGGTCGAGAAGCTGATGTACAACGACAAGGACCTCACGAGGACGGAGACAGACCGGCTGAAGGTCTGGCCCATCGAAACCGATCAGGACGCGTTCATCGACGTTATGACGCTCTCTGACCCTGAGTCTGAGCACGCAGAACTCGACGGCGACGACAACCTGGAGGAGTGCTTCCGGTACTTCAGGGACGAAATCTGTGAGTGGGCGGAGTCCGGGGAAGAATCTCCCGAAGAACATCTCGACGCGCTCGTCACGACGATGTGGCACCTGCTCCGCGTCGTCGTCATTGACCTCGAATCCAACGACGACGCACAGGTGATCTTCGAGACGCTGAACGCCCGCGGGACGCCCCTACTCGCCGCCGACCTGATCAAGAACTACCTCTTCCGAGAGGCATCCGTTCAACACAACGACCCCGGTGATCTGCACGACAAGTACTGGAAGCAGTTCGACGAGGACGATTGGCGCGTCGATGTCTCGCAAGGACGGCTGGACCGCCCGAAGATAGACGTGTTCATCATGCACTGGCTCACGATGGAGATGAGCCAACAGGTCCGAGCGAAGAAGCTCTTCCCGGCGTTCCGGAAATACCTCGACAGGACCGACAACTCCGTTGAGGAGATCGTCAAAGACATCGACTACTACGCGTCCATCTATGAGACCATCTCCGAGCCAGACCGTGGGTCTCGGGAGGAAATCTTCTTCCACCGGCTGGACATCCTCGACACAACGACGCCGTATCCAGTTCTCCTCTGGATCTTCGGCCACGAGGACATCCCGAAGGAGCAGCGCGTGAAAGCCGTCGAAGCAATCGAGAGTTGGCTGATGCGTCGGATGCTCTCCAGACTGACGTCGAAGAACTACAACAAGATCTTCATCGAACTACTGGACGAACTCAAGGAGCGAGACGACGAGCCCGTCGGCGACGTCGTCGTCGAGTTCTTCCGAAGTAAAGAGGGTGAGAGCGACTACTGGTCCGGCGACGAGAAACTGACGGACTCGATGGTCAGTATGGAGTACTGGGCCGTCATCAACCAGCGACGCCTCAAGATGGTGTTCGCAGCCATCGAACGTGAGTTACGGAACACCGGCTACAGCGAGACGGTGGAGTTCACGCAGGACCTAGAGATCGAACACATCCTTCCGCAGAAGTGGTCCACACACTGGTCGCTCCCCGATGAACGCCCGGCCGAAGTCGAACGAATCGAGCGCGACGAGGCGAAGAACCGGATCGGGAACCTGACGATTCTCACCGACAAGCTGAACCCTTCTATTTCGAATGCAGCATGGGACGACAAGCGTGAAGCGATTCAGGAACACACCGTCCTACGTCTGAACAAGCACCTGGTCACGAATTGGTCTGACGAGTGGAACGAGGAGACGATTGCCGAACGTGGCGAGTGGCTTTCTAAGAAAGCGAGCGAGGTCTGGCCGAGTCCAGAGTCTGAGTACTGGTGAAGACAAAAACACACTACATCTGCCCGTAGTGATATAGCGGCCAAGATTTCTCCAACAAGGTAGTCAGTTGCTCGAGCGGTTCTTCTTCCCACGGCGGTACGTCCAATACAGCAGAATCAGTATCGGCAAGAGAAGTGGCGTCTCGACGCTCCCACCGTTCATCTCAGCAAAAGCCGCGATACCCAGTATCCCAACAAACGCGATCAGAAGGATTGGGAAGACGATTTTCTCTCCAATTGTCAGCCCAGACCAGAAGGAAGTCCCTGAAGAGGAGCCAGCAGTAGTTGATGAACTAATCCCTTGGTCACAGTCGGTGCACACGACGGGATCACCGCCCAATTCCTTGTATCGGGATGGCTGTAATCGAAGACCGCGTTTACAGGATTGACACTCGGTGTGGATCAGACAGTCCTGACAGAACGGGTCACTCCCGAACTTCTGGAAGTATTCCGTCTTGACATCGAATTGTTGCCCGCACTTCGTACAGGAAACACTGGCAGTACTCATACCAGCCGAGTAATATGTAACACGTAATTACTCTATGGTTATTGAGAATGTATGGGTCCGTTAACTCACTACACCGGGGGTATAGAGATTGAACACAATTGCGGCAATTCGCAGGGTCGAGCCCCCCTTGGCTATAGCACCTAGCGGTTACTTCTGGAAGCTGATTTCGATCTTCAGGCTCGACGCCTCGTCGGGCATCCGCTCGAACAGGTCCTGCACTTTCGTGTAGTCCTGCTCGGACCGCAACGTCAAGCTGACCTGCGTGCGCTCGACGTCGGCGGTTCCCTGAAGAGCACCGGGAACACCCTCCCGTTCGGGCAGCATAAAGGTGACATCACCGTATTCGACGCTCCCCGTCTGGTGGTTGTTCCGCCACTTGCTCCGCATCGCGGCGACATCGTCGCCGTTGTACTCGAAGCGCCACGTTTCCGCCTCCGTGTCGGCTTTCCGGAATGGGTAGCCGGGCACCCAGTCCGAGGCCTTGTCCGACCCGGTCGTGTTGACCACGTATTCCGGTTCCTCGTCCTTCCCGATATTCTCCAACAAGAACGTCCGCACCATGTACTCGGTAACGCTGTCGTCGAAGCGGTCGGTGACCTTGTTGACGGTGAACTGGTCGCCCGGATCCAGGTCCTCGATGTACTCCAGAATCTGGTCGCCGATTCGGTCGGGAACTGTCGGGACGATCTTCACCGTCGTCGGGTCACGGTCGCCGAGTGACTCAAGGTACCGACCGCCGGCTTCCAGCACGTAATCGTCTATGAGGAATTCGTTAACCGCCTCGCGGGCGACGGACTCGGTCTCGTCCGGTGGGAGGAACACCGCTTCATCCGCACGAATCTCACCGAGAATCGTATCGAGGTTCGCGTAGCCATCCTCGTCGATGTGGGTCTCGATGCGGTCGACGAGAGATGATACACCGACGACCTCCGCACCGCCGACATCGCGGAGCGTCGCGTCAGACTGTGGCTTTTCAAGAATCTCGTTCCCCTTCACGATGACGTACTGCTCCTCACGAGCAAGCCGGCCGATGGCACGCATCACGACGTCGTGGCTGTCGCCGTCAATCCATATTTCACCGTCTTCGACTAGCTCCAGCTCGAAGTCACCGATATCGAGCGCGGTCGTTCCACTCCCGAAGCGCTGGCCGAGTTCCTGTTCGACATCATCGACGCCCCACACGTTCACGTCGTCTTGCCGGACAATGACGGTATCAAGCGAGCTTCCGGAGAGGTCGTCTCGGAACCCGCCCGTGTCACGTGCGAGCACCGGCTTACCGTCAAGCGCCTTGACCGTCGCGTTCAACACATCGTTCGCGCTGCCGGGAATTGGGAGTTCTGGGTCACGGAGGAACTGCTCGTAGATGTCCTCCACAGAAATTTCGCCCCGTCGCTTCAGAAGGTCCTTGGCGATGTCCCAGACGTGCGACTGGAGGTCGAATGGGTCGGCGGCCGCGGAGTCCGCAATGTTCGAGGCGTCGAGTTCCGCCTCGTCGAGAACGAAGACGTCGAGGTCCATCGGGGCTGCGAGATCGAACTCGTTGAGCAGGTCGTCGCCGTCGAGCACTTCGCCGTAGAGCAACTGAAGCTCTTCACGGAGTTCGTTCTCTTCCTGCTCCTTCATCTCCCGTATCGACGTACGAATCTCGTCGTCGAGGGACTCGTCCGCGAGTACCTGCCGTGCTCCCTCGATATACCGTGCCTTGTCGATGTACCGTGTGCCGGACTCGATGGCTTTGTCGCCCGAGGGTTGAACGAATACGAGCGTGTTCCGCCACTCGCGTCCACGTCCGTCGTTCGTGATAACTTTCTTTACTTCCTCCTGCGTCCACCGGCTGTCCCTCACGACGACCTTCACGTCGCGGTCGTCAGGGATATCCCGGAGATCGTTCGTTCGGAAGCCGACAGGGTACGTGTTCGAGCCAAAGATGTCGGTAATGAAGTCCGCGATTTCGGCCTTCGCCGACGTTTCCGAAACATCTACAGCTGCGTTCCGGATGAGGGCGTTCGGGTTCTGTCGGTCGCGGATAGCGTACTTCCCGTTGAGTTTGTGGAGATGCCACGCGACTCCGTGCAGCCGTTCGAGGTTGAGGACGACGTCGGAGACGAGGTCACCCGTCTGGTAAGCACCCATAACGATCTCTGAAACCTCTGCGCCTTCGCCCTCGCTGGGTTTCAGGGAATACAGCAGGATGGTGTTCAGGATGCGGCGACCATGGGGGACGTCATCCGTGTCGATACGGTTCTTGATGTCACCGGTGGCGGCGTTCAGTCGTTCGTAGTTGATTTTTGCCAGCTCGTCCTCGAAATCGATGGCATCGATATCTCCGTGGGTGATCAGGTCCGTCTGATCCCGCATCTCCAGAAGAACCTTCGAGAAGAGGTAAATCATCCCGCGGGTGTTTTGGTTCCCTTCGTCGGCGTAGTACCGCGTTTCGAGCGCATCCAAGAGCACGGGATGGAACGGATAGAGATCGTGCATCTCCGACAGCAAATCGTCGGGCAGATTAACGTGGCCCTCCGCTTGATCATAGGCGTCGAAGTATCCGTTGACGATCTCACGGGCAGCGTTCTCGTCTACGGAGTCAATCAGGCGGTGTCGAAGGACTTCCCGTTTGTCCACCTGGTTGTTCATGTTGACCTCGACCGCTTGTTCGCGGTTCAGAATATCGTGAACCTCGGACCCCTCACGGAGGACGGAGACGATAGTGTAGAGTTCGAGGTTCGAGAGCGCGGTCGATTCGAGAAGTGCCTGAAGGAACGCTTTGTTCGCGCTCTTTCGGTCACCTTGGAGCGTGTCGAACCAGTCCTCCAGCTCGTCAACAAAGAACGCAACCGTCTCGTCGCCGACGGCCTTCTGAATCGTCTGCATGTCCGGGTAGCCACCTGACTCGAACGTCCCGGGATTGAAATCGAGTGCCTCGAAGAACGGTTCCCAGAGATACTCGTACTGCTCGTTCTGCATAGCGACCGTAATCGGCGTCGCCGACTCTGGAAGCGCCTCGTCGAATCCCTTGACTGAACTCTCGGCCCACGTGCCGGCGGCATCGGGGTCGTCGAAACAGTGGTACAGCGCCACCATCTGGTGGGACTTACCACTACCGTACGGTCCGTAGAGAATGTGCGTTCCCCGTGGGTCGTCACCAGTTAGTGAATCACGAAGAATTGAGAACGCTTCTCTGAGCCCCTGTGTCATCAGCGTTCGCTCGAAGAAGAGCTTCGCGTCAGACTCGAATTCGTCGTCGTCGTCGACGTTATAGAGCTTTACTTGCCCGTCGATCTGCCCCTCTTCGCGGAGCTCACGGCTGAGGGTGACCGTGTCTTCGAGAGTATTCGACAAAGATCCTGTCTGTGCCATCTTAATACTTGAACACACCTCAGTGGCACCCAATAAACACTATGGTCCTTCGAATTTCCCTTAATTACAGCAGGGAACGTCACGGTGAAGACTAGAATCACTGGTCGCAAAACGTATTTCACGCATACCTGTTTCTACGAGATCATGAGAAGTTACGACCTCGTTGATGTTGAGGTTACGCATGAGTCTGCGGACAATCTTCTCGACTCTTTGTCTACGGAGACTACCAATGGTAATCATCTTCAGAGTGTGCAGGCCGTCCGTCTTCAAGCTGGCCAGCCAGACTCTGAACTCCGGTCGCTGAAAGAGTTGGACGAGAACTCGGTCAAGCTACTCGAACATCAAGTGGACGCCGCGTATCGGGCCCTTTTCGAGATGGACGGAAAGGCGCTTCTCGCTGACGAGGTCGGACTCGGAAAGACCATCGAGGTCGGGATGATTCTCAAGGAGATGCACTTTCGAGATACGGACGAGTCCGTCCTCGTACTCACTCCGGCACAGTTGGCCAAACAGTGGCAGGCAGAACTCCGTGAGAAATTTGGTCTCGACTTCGTCTGCAACTATGACGACGAGTTTGAAGATTTCGACGCTCACGACTACATTATTGCGAGCATCGACACTGCGAAGAGCGAGAGACACCGTGAGACGGTTCTCAACCGTGACTGGGACGTGCTGGTACTCGACGAGGCACACTACGTCAAGAATGAAGAGACAGACCGCTACGACCTCATCGACCGACTCTCGTACAACTACGCATTCTTCCTAACGGCAACGCCAATCCAAAACGAGTTGACAGACCTCTATAACGTCGTCTCTCTGCTTCGCCCCGGACTGTTCGGCACGCGGGATGTGTTCCACCACTACTTCGTGAACAGTAATCAGGAGACGCTCGTGAATCGAGAGGAACTGCACGAACGGCTGAACAGGGTGATGATTCGGAACCGGCGTGAAGACACGGACATCGATTTTACAGATCGCACCATCGATACACGAACGTTTGAGCCAACACCCGAGGAACGCGAGCTATATCGGGCGGTCTCTGAGTACGTTAAAGGTGCCTACAGCCAGGACCAGGGCCAGAAATTGGTGTTAATGCTTCTTCAGAAGGAGGTTGTCAGCAGCCCGGCAGCGCTCAAGGAGACTATCGAGAAGCGTCTCTACGAACAATCCGAACTCACACACGCCGACGAACTGGAAACCATCTTAGACCTAATCGAAGAGGTTGAAACGGTCACGAAACAGGAACGACTGTTGGAAATCGTCGAAGAGGCTCGTGACAACGTTGAAATGGGCAGGGTTATCGTCTTTACCCAGTTCCGAGCGACTCAAGAGCAGGTGCTTGACCGACTCGCCGCAGAAGGATACACCGTACATGCATTCCACGGCGGTCACTCAAGCAGTGAGAAGGAACAGATTGTGGAGAATTTTGAAGAAGAGGGTGGAATCCTTGTTTCGACCGACGCGATGAGCGAGGGGCGTAATCTCCAGTTCTGTAACATCCTAGTGAACATGGATTTACCATGGAACCCAATGCGAGTCGAACAGCGCATCGGGCGTGTTCACCGGATTGGACAGAAACGGGACGTGTACATCTTCAATATGGCTCTGAAAGATACTATCGAAGAATACGTGCTGGAACGACTCTACCACAAAATAGACCTCTTCAAACAGAGTGTCGGTGAACTGAGTTCGATTCTGAGTCGATTAGAAGAGTCCGGAACAAGCTTCGAAGACGAGATCTTCGAACGTCTCGTGAACGCTGGCTCCGAAATCGACTTGGAAAACGATTTCGACGCGATGGCAGTTGATCTGCAGGAGCAACGGGACCTCGCCAGCAAACTGGAAGAATTCAACAGCGGCGTCTTCGAAGGCTTCGATTTGGGGGCCAGCGATGACTGATGCCGCAATCCCCGTCACACAATCCACAGTAGAGTGGTTTACCGAACGGTACCTCCACTCTCTTGGATGTTCAATCGAGAAGAATGAGGGCCATTGGAAAGTTACGGTTCCTGATGGTGCAGACTCTGAGCTCACCACAGGGCGTCATACCCTCATCTGTGGGGAGGGTCCAGGTGAAGAGAATAACACAGAGTCTCTGCATCCAGAGAGCGCGTTCTTTCAGCGAATACTCCGTGAAGCGGCTGAACGATGTCCGACGGGGAAAATTTCGATAGAAGTAGGTGCGGAAATCAACGTTCCGAATTGGATACAGGACGGTGCTATCGAAGTGCAGGACGTGCAGTTTACTCCGTATTATGATCGTACAGCAATCGTATTTCTGTTCCGAGTTGGGATTGAAACCGTCAGCGAGTATCAACAGGAACTCCTCCGTGCTGTTGCTGTAGACGCGCGTTCAGAGGAGCACCTGCCGCAGTTGGCAGAAACGTTCCTTAACACGACTTCGACGGATACGGAGAAAGCCACCGGTGGCCGGCCACAACTGGCGGAGATGGAGATTCGGCAGCTTCTCGATACGGCTCGTGACCGACTTCTTGATGGAATCGAAGACCGAATTGATGAAATCCATCAGGAAGCCTCGCGTGCTGCTGATGCGGAAGTCGAGGAGTATCGCCAGATGCAACAGCAACGGATTCAGGAACTAGAGGATGAGTATTCGAACCTGTCGTCTAAGATTGAAGAGCTGAGTGAGGCGATTAGTTCGGATGATCAGGATGCTCGCGTACGGGCTCTCAAGAAACGAAAGGAATTCAAATCGGACTTCAATAAAATTGAGACCGCTCTCACTGATTTGCAAGACCGCCGTGACAGGGGGTTCCCGAAACGACAACGCGAGATACGAGAGAGACATTCCCTTGACGTGCAGATTACACCCCTCACTCTGACGGAAGTCGTATACGAGCGGGGGGAAATTGACCTCGACCTAATTGAAGATGGGTTAACTCGAACCGTAACTCTCGGATACGGGAGCGGTATCGGGGCCACGGACACCGTGCCGTGTTCATCGTGCAATGAGGAGTTCGACGAACGAAACCCGATTCAATCGATAAAATACGGGCTTCGATGTAGGAATTGTACTGTGAAACCTGAGCAATAACCCCCCCAAGAACACCAGTTCTCTATGGAGGAGAATTCGATACAGAAGGCGAACAGACCGTGGAGTTCCCTTCCAACATCGTTGTCTACACTCCTTCCAAGTCGTGGAAAACCCGTACAAGAGCTCTTCACAAGGTTCAGCCTTGGACCCTACAGTAAGTGAGAAATTGTAAGATACTGGTACTGAGACGAGGAGTATGAACCTCCCACTGGATCCAACGCAGAATGACGCCTCTCCGCAGGAACTCATCCAAGGTCTTCCCTCACAAGCGGCTCGTCGGCGCGTCCTTCAGGCAGCAGGTATCTCGATGGATGTGGATGACCGGAGCTTTGCCGACGCCCTCAACGAACTCTCACAGATACAGTTGCGACGAGCTGCGTCACAGCTCCAATTTGCGGGTGCCCGCACGGTCTACTACTATCGCGTGGACGGACTGCACCAAGTGTCGCCAGAGGGCGCGACGGGTCGAGTCGGCGACGCCGGTTCGCCGGGCGTCTACGGGTCAGAGGTCCAGACCGTCACGAGCGAACACGACCGGATCTTCGTCGTCTGCAACGTACCCGAAACGGGATCACAGGCCCAACTGACCCTCACGAAGGAAGACCGACCGACGACCGTCGCAACGTTCAAGCCGAGAACGCAACTCCTTGCAGTTCGCGCCCCAGACAAAGGGACGGCAGATGCGACCGTCCAGGCATTCAAGAGTTACTTCGAGCTGGACGACGTAACACGAGTTTCGTTCCTGGATAACGGATTCAGAGGCCGGTTTGAAGACGCCTGCGTCGACGGCTATTCGACCCTTCGACTCCAGAATACGAACGCCTACGATAACACCCGAGAAATCGAGGTCCGCTCGAAGGAACCCAAGTCTGGGAACATCTCGGACGTTCGCGTCGACTCAATCGTCGAAGACCTGCTTCGCCGAGGCGATACTGAGCTTGATGCAGCTACCGGCCTCGTGTCTCTCCGGACTGACGTTCGTTCGCCAAAAACAGGTGAACCGCTGCACCCACGAGTGACGATTGGATTCGCCGAAGGGTGCGTCAACTTCGAACAGTTCGTCCCTGAACAGATTTTAATTGCGTTCGACGATGTAGTCCGAAAGGCAATCTGAATACTCGCAGAGAAAGACAAGCAGGTGGCAAGTTGCGGATCGCTACTAGGCTCAATCGGGCATATGAAGAAATCTATGAGGATGAGTAATTGGTGCTCTAGTCGTTACTTGGGCTTTCCAAAGCCCACAGAGAGCATATGAACAACTCAAATACGTGGTCAGGTTCCCCACCGCGTTAATATGCACTGGTTCAGTAAGTATTGTTTTAGATCAAATCACACTACCAAAGATGGTTAATATCACTTTCTTCCCGAACTTTCATATCCTATACGTGTATCCGGGAGAGTATGTTTCACCGTCTGTTGATTACTGGTTCTGATTTTTCTACCCTTGAGTCTGAGGCGTTCGAGGAACTCAGTACTGATGTTGGGACACATCCTGAGAGCCTCCTATATCTAACCCCACGAGACCATCCAAAAGAGACGGTGAAAGATCGATGGCGAGACTTCGGACCGTCGGCAGCGATACGCGTCGATACGCTTGATGGGATGGTCTCAGAGTGGTACGAACAAGAGCGGTACAAAGGCCCCGTCACCCATATCGATCAACCACTGCTGTCTCGGCTTGCCGAACTCGGGGTCGAAGGTATCGACTCCTCCGCTAATCCACTCTTCACCAACGATCGGTTCCCTAGTTCAGGCCTCGTACAGGAGGCAAAAGCACTTTTCACAGAACTCGAGTTTGCTGGATTGCTCTCTGCAGATGAGATGCGAAGTCGACTTACTGACGAGGGGCTGTCTTCCCATGCGTCTCATGTTGAGGAACTCGCCGATGAAATCGAGGCCGCTAGAGCAGAGATTCTCGCTGAGACCGTCCAAGAGACATATCGATCTGAGCGGATGCATCAAGTTGTGTCAGGGCCATCCACTCCCGATGAGGTGTTTCCGGCGGTTGATGCAGTGGTGCTTAGTGGATTTACGCAGTTCACCGCACTGGAGGCTGAGCTCATCAGGTCGGTTGCAGAATGTTGGCCAGTAATTGCACTGCTTCCGATGCAAGTTGACTCCGATTCCCCGACCGGTATTGACCGAGGAGTCGAGCGAGTCGCCAAGAGATATTATGAGTTAGGCTTCTCACGGCGGTATCTCTCCGAGACTGACTCTCACTCAATCGACGCCCGCCGACAAATCGTTCGCTCACTATATCGGCATCCCAGCCAATCGCCAGCAACCGGTGATATTGAGGCAACAGCGTTGGATCTCACCATTATCCGACCAGAGACCGTTCCCGAGGAGACTCGGGTGGTCGCCCGAAGCATCAGAACCCAACTCGCATCCGGTATCCAACCGGAAAATATTGGCGTCGTTCTACCAAGTCCGGTGCAGTATGCCCGACGAGTTTGCGAGGTATTCGATTCCTACGACCTTCCCATGAGTAGACAGACTGATGTTCCACTCACGGAGACAGCGACGGGCGACCTCGTCCAAACGGTGTGTCAACTCGCCCACGAACCTCGGACCCTTGATTCGGTGCTCAACCTGCTCACGAACCCTCTAGTCGACTGCACTCGATTCAGCGACGAGCTGGATTACCAGCATCTCAGTCGCGTTGCGGCTCGTGTTGAGACTGCTCGACTTGACTCGACGCTCGAACACGCCGACGATGACATCGCAGAAGCGGTCAACTTACTCGTCAGTAATATCGAAGCACTTGCTGATGAGTCGCTTGAGACACTTCCTGAGACACTCAATGCACTGTTCGAGCAACTCGGAGTAACTGAATCCCTCTCCGAGGATCACTCACAGAGACTTAGATTGCTTGAGAAAAGCGCTCAGGACAGGCTAAATCGGGTGCTCGAAACTCTCAAACTCACAGCCAAGAGAGCCGATCTAACGCTAGGCAATAGTCTGGATCGTCTCGAAAGAGTGCTTTACGACATCTCGATTCCGGCAACGGGCCGTCCCAGCGATCAATCCATTGTTGTCTGTGGACTCGCCGAGGCAGTAGCTCGAGATTTCGACCAGCTGTACATTCTCGGGGTTACGGCAGCACATTTCCCGTCGAATGCCGATCGGATGGCGTTCACCCAGCCGATCTATGATGCACATCCTGATTTCGAGCAGCTGGATGTGACTGCGGAGGCCCGATACCATTTCGGTGCACTCCTGGGAAGTGAAGCGTCAATTCAGCTCTCGGTTCCCCAGCGAAGCATGAGTGGTGAGCCGTACGTCGAAGCCGATGTCCTAACCGAGCTTCGACGGGTTGTAAACCTCCCCGAGATAACTGTCGAGACTGTAGACTCCCAGCCAGGGTGTCAGGAAGACGTACAGCGATCAATTGGTGGGACATCCGAGACTCGAACTGACGAACTCGTTATGCAAGCCGTTGATGCTGGAACGTTCGATAGCGACCAGCAGTCACGAATCCGCGCAGGTGTAGAATGTGCGGCCGCACGAGCGAGTCCCGACTTGACGCCGTACGATGGACAACTCACCACGGAGACGGTTGCGAATGTGCACGAAGTGGCTGCCCGTGAACCATATAGTCCGAGCCGTCTCGAAACATACGCTGCCTGTGGATTCAACTACTACATGCAGCGAGTCCTCGGTATCAAAGCCCCTGACCCAATTACACGCGAGCCTGATGCTGGTCTTCGTGGCTCCTATATCCACGACGTACTCGAACACTACTACCGCTCGTTACAATCCAGTCTGGGCGATCCAGTTGATCCTGGTGGTGAGTTCGACGACCGACAAGAACGCTTGCTTGAGGTCGCACTTGACAGACTCACAGAGACCTTTGACGGATACAGCAAGACGGCATTCCATCAGCAATGGCTCCGAACGGTCTTGGCTGGATTAGGATCTCCCGAGACGAATCCATATTACCATTCCACTGAAGCCCAGAATGACGCCCAACATGCACGTGGGCTATTCTATCGGTTCTTAGAACACGAGTTCGACGAACCTGCTAAGACAACCGCTAGGCCAGCGTGGTTCGAGGGGCGCATCGGGAATCCATACGACGCAGGAACGCCGATCAGCGAGAACTCAACCAACGTCGAAACTCCCCAGGGATCCATTCCGATACATGGCCTCATCGACCGCGTTGAAACCGTCCCTGGGACCGACCCCACACAGGTCGTTGTTCGAGATTACAAAACTGGGAACTCAATTCCAAGTGAGAGCGATGCCCTGAGTGGCCTGAAGTTCCAACTCCAACTGTACGCGTTGATGGCCGAAGACGCCCTTGACGACGTAGAGGTCGTTGGGGGAGCGTACTACCAGGTGTCGCCACCGAGTTCGGTGAATTCTCGACGAAGTCTACTCACGTCACAGGAGATGGCCGAATACTACGGCAGCGATGACGTCGAGTCACCATTGTTGCGGTATTCGTATCCGCACTTTGAGACTCACGAGGCATTCCGTCGATTCATCGAGGAGACGACGCCTCAGCGCCTTGGAGACCTCGCAACAGGAATCACGGATGGACAGTACCATCCAACAGTGCTTGACCCAGCGGACGCTGGATGTCGGTACTGTGATTACGCCCAAGTCTGTGACGTCCGCTCACACCAACGCAGAGACACTATTGAGGCGATAGACGACACTGGAAATTCGGCCTACATCCCATTGAAAGCGCGAAATATCGATCTTGAAGAAGCCGTGGAGGTGGAGTAGAATGGTCTCCTACGAGGACCTAACCGATGAGCAGCAACGCGCTGTCGATGGGCTCGATCGGAACGTTACATTGACTGCTGGTGCAGGGACGGGCAAGACCACCACGTTGACTGCGCGGTATCTAGAGATGGTCAAACGGTCGTTAGCAGAACAAACTGACGGTGGGAGTGGTGGCACCCAACTACTTCCCGAGCACATTCTCACGACGACATTCACAGAACGAGCAGCAAACGACCTAGAGGAAAGCGTTCGTGAGGAAATCACGAATCGCGTTGGCTCACTCGGTGTCGACGAGTTCGATGCATGGCGGACGGTTGCAGACGAACTTGAGCAGGGCTACATCCACACTGTCCACGGGTTCTGTGCACGATTACTGCGTGAACATGCACTAACGATCGACGCTGTCGACCCAGGCTTTGAGACACTCGACGAAAACGAGTCGACAGCACTGCTCCATGACACAGTTAGTACTGCTCTCGAAGAGTACGAAACCCATGAGGCGACCCAGACGCTGGCCCGGCGATTTTCACGAAGTCAACTTCACGATGTCCTCACTGATCTCTTAGCAGAGCGTCCAGAGAGTCTCGAATGGGCTGACCGATGGAAAGACGCGACCGAAGAGGAATATCTCGCGTTCGTTGAATCCTCGCTTCACCCCATCGACCCAGACGTCGCTGCAGAACGACTCTCCGACCCTGAGTTCGTCACCGCAGCCAGCACGTTACGTAAAATCGTCGAGAACCCTCCAGATATCGAAACTGGTGGACAGACTTGGAAGCGTGCTGAGGGTGCTGTCGCCTGTCTGGAGCCTGGTTTCGATGATGGGGTTGCGTCGCGGGCTAAACAGTCGACGATTGCGGAGCTCAGTACGCATCTCACGAAGGGCAATGGCGAACGGTACGCGAGCTATACGGGAGCTACCTCTCGCTGGGGTGATCATCCGCGAAAGACGGAGTTCGACAGTGCATTCGAAACATTGGTCGAGGTGCTTCAACCCGAGGAACACGCAGTCAACGTGGATTTGGAAGTCGAAGCCAATAGCTTCCCGTTCGTCCACGCACTCGCCACACTCACCTCACTCATCGCCGATGAGTATCGCGACCGGAAGCAGCGACAGAACGCAGTCGACTTCACTGACCTCATCTCGATGACTGTCGAGTTCCTCGATGATCCGGTGAACGCCGACATACGAGCGGAGCTACGCGAACAGTTCGCCTATGTGATGGTCGACGAGTTCCAGGATACTGATCCACGTCAATGGGATCTCATCAAGCTCCTGACGGCCAGTGACCGAGAAACATTCGATGCCCAAAACGTGTTCGTCGTTGGTGACATCAAACAGAGCATCTACCGCTTCCGTAACGCAGACGTCACACAGTTCCGCGAGACTGCTGCGACACTCGAACGGGTTTCTCGTGACGCTCGGAACTCGGAAGATGATCAGCTTTCGACGAACTTCCGAACACTCCCGACAGTACTCGAATCGATCAACCAGCTATTCGAGGCCGTCTTCGAAGAAAACGGTGAGCCGTACGAGGCATCCCCACAGTCACTGACGCCCGCTCGCAACGACTCCGACGAAATCGGCTCCGTTGAGTATCTCGCAGTGCCAACAGATGCCGACCTCAGAGCAGCACGGTGTGATCACTATGAGGAGTTCGCGACTGCGACACCAGAACACGACGCAGAACTTGAAGCGATGGCGCTCGCAGCCCGGCTCTCACAAGTCTTGGCTGACCCGATCCAAGTCTACTCAACCAGTAGTGAAGACGACGAGGCCAATGACACCACTGTAGACGAACCGAACGATCAGCAAGTGGATGAAGACGAAGAGGTGCCAGCGTCCCGTGATATTGAGCCCAGTGATATCGCGATTCTCATTCGGAGTCGAACCCATCTCAAAAAGTATGAGCGAGCGCTCGAAGACGCCGACGTTCTATACTCGGTTTCTTCTGGAACCGGGTTCTACGACACGACCGAAATCACAGCGCTGTTGAATCTCTTCAGAACGCTCGCCGACCCAACTGACGAGCGAGCGCTGTACGCTACGCTTCGCTCGCCACTGTTTGGACTCACCGACGATACGCTGGCGCAGCTTAAGTGTCGTGACGAACCACTGTGGGAGGCACTCGCGATGAGTGAATATGATGACCTGGAGGACGCATACAGTCTCCTCCAGAAGTGGCGACAACTGGCCGGCCTAAGCGACGACGAATCAAGAGGATTCGATGGGTCGTGGGCAGCGTATCTGTCGCGCATCCTCGAAGACACTGGATACTTGATTAGTGTGAGCGCCGATGAACGACCACAGCAAGCAGTCGCAAACATCGAGAAGTTCCGAGAGCAGCTTCGAGACTGGAGTGATGACGGCGTTCACAGTCTCACGACGCTCGTGAACCGTATCGAACGCCGCATCGAGTTGGGCGGACGCGAAAGCGAAGCAGACACCACAGGAGACGGTGTCCAGATTCTAACGATTCACGACGCGAAAGGGATGGAGTTCCCGTTCGTCGCCGTGCCCGGGATTGGCCGCAAATTCAAAGATGACGCCAGCCTCGGTGGAGGGAAAGTCGAATTCGAGCGAATCGGTGAGCAGTACGCCGTCGGTATGAAAGCGCCCAGTCCGAACGATCCGTTCGACATGGTCGACACAATCGCTCGCGAGACGATTCGCGAGCAACGCCGGGCCGAGGAGCGCGCCGAGGAGAAGCGTGTCCTGTATGTCGCGTGTACTCGTGCGAGGGACCACCTCCTCCTGAGTGGGCTACACGACCTGGCTGATGCAGATGAAGGCCCCACGATGACGAATCTCGAAGAGCCTGACCCAGAGTCAGCTTCCAGTTGGCGTGACTGGGTCCAGCCGGAGCTGCTTCCGGACAACGTTTGTACCACTCTCGGTTCGGAAACCCACGTTCAGCGCTCGTACGGTGACGGTGAGTACACTGTCTCACTTCCGACGCCCCCAGCTGAGCAGCCACCCTCCGACCCTGATGTTGACCCTGTCATCGAGCTCTCGCCGAGCCCCCCAGCCTCTGAGGCACAATTCCGACTCTCTGCGACCGATCTTGCCTCGCTTCTCGCCGACTACGGCGTACTCGAATTCGACGAGGAGACCCGGACACTCCACGTCACCGCACCCGATGCGCAAGCTGATATCCCTGAGTATCGGCACGCCGAAGACACGCCGGGTGCTGACGCAGCTGCTTCCGAGCCTCAGAACCAGATAGACCCACGGGCAGAGGAGGGAGACCTTGACGCGCTCCACTTTGGCGAGTTGGTCCATCGACTCTGCGAGCTCCGCCCACCGGAAGCGCATTGGTCGAGTCTTATCGACCAGTCGCTCGTCGATGCAGGAGTCGACGAATCACTTACTCCAGCGACCGAAGAACGAGTTCGCGCCCACGCCCGACGAGGGATGGCATACGTCGATGAGCACACGTCTGATGAGGTTGAGCACCAGTACGATGAACTCTACGTCACCGCGGAGTTTGACTGTGGGAAGATCTCTGGATATATCGACCACCTGATCGTCACCTCTGAGACCTACCATATCATCGATTACAAGACCGGCGAGGTTTCTCCCGATAAACTCGACACTGACGCCGCATACTACGCGAATCAGATGAAGGCGTACGCCGCCGCGCTCCATCAACAGGGGACGGGCCGGGCAGTCGAAGTCTCGCTCGTGTTCACCGCGCTGGGGGACGCGTGGTATCACGAGTGGACGCCCGAAGAGGTCGAAACCATCGAAGCCGAAATCGCAGTCGCAATTTCGGCTCGGACAGAGATGCTCCCGCCCTCGTAATCTCAGTCTGGACATCGGTGCGACTCTTAATTGGAGCCGATCGCTGTACACCCACTGCTGGGGAACCGTACTGCAAAACGTGTTGGTGCTGAGTAGAGGCAGACGACACCCACGTGGGAATTCTCCAACAAACGTAATCGGGAGTATAGCTGCGTCTGTCGTGACGGTGGCTTGTACAGTATGAAAAACGACTTATTCAACCACTTCTGTCAATCAGTAGATGGCCACGGAATCCAACGAACTCCCCGTCGAAGCGCAGGCCTCGGTCGATCCGGGCGTCTATCTCTTTCACTCGAAGGCCGACTCACGTCTCACCGAGGTCTCGGTGAACCGCTACCGGCTATCGGTCCCCGGTGGTCGCGATCAGTCGACAGACCCACAGACGCTCACTCAGTCTGCGGCCTACTGGCTTGACCGAGAACACGGAACGCCCGTGGGCAGCTCGGGGACGATGCACGTCATCTCGTTGACCGAGTTGTCCCGATCAGTGCAGGCGAAAGGGCACACCGTCAAACCTGAGAAAGTCGACGAGATTACGCTCACCCCAGACACTGAGCGTGACCGCCAACAAATCAAGGGACTGGTTCAGTCCTCGCTTCGGCGGGCAATCCCTGACTCGCTCTACTCCTTCCAGTTCCTCCAAGGAATCATCCGCCGCGAAATCGAGTTCGGAGGCGATGGCTTCGACTTTGGAGCTCAGCGGAAACACACTGCGAAAGTACACATCACCGCTGATGGAACGGTTCTTCTCCAAGTCGAAGCGAGCCACAACCTCGTGACGATGAAGTCACTGGACAAGATGGTCTCAGAGGGTAGTGACCTCCCGTCGTGGCGGGTCGAACACGATACAGAAGTCTACGGTAATGCTTCGACTGGATACCTCCGTGGATGGAGTGACCTCCGGTACAACGATCGCTCCGATACGCTCGGAGAAGTGATTTCGGAGTACCACGAGGGTCTGCTTGAAGAAGACGTCCGACAGCGACTCATCGAAACGAATCCGCGATTAGTGAAAGTCGACTACGGTGGGTTCACCGGTGACCAGGTTCCCCGAGCATTGAAACTGAGTCCTCGGACAGAGCAGGTCGAAGAGCAGGACTACGACTTTCACAACCTATTCACCTCACGACGGGCGATGAAGCCTGATACCCGGTTTGACTACCTGAAAACGTTTGTTGAGGATCTTTCTCCTCTGCCAGGGTTCGACCTGCAGTTCGAACCGGGGCCAACGAACCACGGGTTCGACTACCTCGATATCCGAGGGAACCAATCGCGGCTTGTCTACGGTGGTGGTGCGCATGCTTCAAAGCCGAGTACTGGTCTCAAGGACCACGGTGTGTTCAAATCACCGGAGGACTACTGGGTGGGCGTCCTCTACCCGACACACTACGAAGACACCTACAAGCAGTTCATCGGACTTCTCGCGAAGACGCTCTCACAGTGGGGGGCACCAGCAGGAACATCGGGCTATCCCTACGAACTAGGCCGCATTTCTGAGTACACCGATGTCTACCAGCAGTTACGTGAGGAAACAGATGTAGTCGTCGCGATGGTCCCCGACAAGGGGGCCGTAGACGACTTCGATGGATTCGAAGATCCATACAGCGAACTCAAGCGGACGCTGATGCGACAGGGCATCCCGACCCAGATGCTCCAAAAATCGACCGCCGAGGAGATCAACATGACCTCCCAGAAGATTCCGAGCGACTCATTCACGAACATCGTGAGCGCTGTGGTCGCAAAAGCTGGGGGGACACCATGGCAAATCGAGGATATGCCCGGGGAGACGCAAGCGTTCATGGGCTTGGACGTCACCCGCGACTCACAAACAGGTCAGCACTCGGGGGCGAGTGCGAGCATCGTGATGCGGGATGGATCGACGTTCGCAGCAGAGTCGACGACACAACAAGCCGGTGAGAAGTTCGTCGCAGACCAGGTCGAGCAGTTCGTCCGTGACCTCATCTACGACTTCGCAGACGAGCAGGACGAACCACTCAACCGCCTGACCATCTTCCGCGATGGCAAGGTCCACGAGGATATCGATGAGATTCGAGATGGACTCAGCGGCCTCGACGCAGAATTCGACATCGTGAGCGTACGGAAGCGAGACCAGACTCGCATTGCCAATTTCAACGGAACGAGGTTCAATATCGCGCAGAAAGGGGTCGGCTTCGTCGACCGTGAGCGAGAACAGGGGATTCTCCACGCCTTCGGGAAACCCGAAACGAACGATGACAACAGCGTCGGGACGCCACGTACCTTCCGACTCATCAAGAATTCCGGACCTACGGACATCGAGACGATCACTCGACAGGCGTACTGGCTCTCGGAGGTCCACTACGGGAGCCCCGCTCGGAGTACCCGGCTCCCAGTCCCGATCAAGTATGCAGATATGGCAGCGAAGTACGTTCGAGAGGGCTACGTAGATCCGGGGCGAGTCATCCACGGTCCCGCATATCTGTAATACGATTTCAAACCCAATTGAGCCACACCAGGCGGTCGTCGATTATGACTGAAAACGGCGGTATCGAGTCGTCAGCCATTCTTCAGACTCACCAGACAGTCCATCACCAATCAGTCTATGGGAGACTGGGCTATACAGGGGACTTCACAACCTCGGAGGATGGTTTTGATGCGTGCCTTCTATTCTCCGGAACTAGCTGTGAAAGAGGAGCTTTCTTTCGGTTCTGATTTTATATCACTCAGAAGACCTTTCTGAACGATATTCACTGTGGCCGTCCACTAATCACCAGACGAAAGCCTACCCAGATGAATCGGATGTGAAAATAAGGCACGCATCACAACCTAAACTCCGAGACTCTGGGACTTCCAGAGCTGAGAAATTGTATAGCGGTATACGATGTATGGCTTCCCCAGCGACTTTTTACATAACAACCGTGGGTTTGGCAGACTCTGCCAGTCAGCCAAACCCACAGACTGATGAGGAATCCAACTGAAACCCTGAACATCCCCACTATGCCACTCTTAGAATCACAATACGAGGCCGCGAGCGGGCTTCTATCAGGAATTCGCCTTGCTCGATATCTGAACAACCGAATACCAGAAAACGTCCAATGAGCCGTTCGGAAACCGAACAGGAGCGCATGCCCTCATTCGACGGCATCCGATGGACATCGTGTTCGCTTGAGGACTTCACGGACCTATACTGGGACGAGATTGCCCCCTGCCTCGAAGCAGAGGGTATCAATCCGACGAGCGAGAAACCGACCCATCAGTGGTTTCAGGATCGCGAGGCACGGTCGTTTCTCGCGGCTCTCCGTCGCCATCACGACCGCTCGTTCGGGGAGTTTTGGAACGATGACCTCGGGCTTGGTGACGATGAAGAAGGCTACACATGGGCAACAACGGACGATACAACAATCGACGCCCTCGAACAGTTCCTCAACCGGCGGAAATCACGATACAGCCTAGCGACGTCGTCTGTCGACGCGCTCCGAACGCGACTGAATCTCTACGTCCGTGCCTACGGGGAGGCGAACGGGACGGACGACCTCCTCACACCGATCCAACGAGACCGAGAGAATCCAGCCTACGAAGCCGTTGATGCGTGCTATGTGGCATTCGACTGGTTGAACGAGGGAACCGAACACGAGTACAGTGCCCAGACTCTCCAGCGTGTGCGACGCATCGTCGACGCCTGGTATCAGCATCTGGTCGGTCGGCGGGTCGCCTCGATGAACCCTGCGAGCGGCCTCTACGACGAATTCAAGTGGGAAGTAGAAGATTCCCCGACTCCTTCTCTTTCGGCGAATCATATTCGGAAGCTTATGCAGGCGTCGGGGACGACGCGAGAACAGCTGCTCGTGGTGGCATTAGCTGGCTGGGGACTTCGAGCGAGTGAGGCCGCAGCACTCCATGTCTCGCAGTTCCATCGTGACGTCCCCGAAGACGATGTCCCCTTCATCACGTTCGAGAGCCGCAAGAACGGACCCGGCGAAGTGTCTCTCCTGTTTGGGATGGACGTCCTAGACTCCCGAATCGACGAGCTATCGGAAGATGAGACGTGGACGGGATACTTATTCCCATCTTCGCAGGGTGAAACACCACATGTGACACGAGATACGATTCGAAACAGGTTCCAAAATCTCGCATCGGAGGCAGGCCTTCCTGATCGAATCGAGGGTGAGCGCCCGAGTCCGCAACTTTGTCGTCGCTTCTGGTACGATACCTATACAGCAGTCCTCGAAGGCGTTCTCGAAGGCGTCGACGAAATCGCTGCAGAGCAAGGTAGTAGTGATCCGCGAGTGGTTATGCAAAATTATCTTTCCGACTCACGGTCTCGTCGAGTCCGACGAGAGTTCATGCGAGACCAGCTGGATACAGCCTTCGGAGAGGGCAGTTGAGTTCCTCCCCACCCTTAGGGCGGAGATTCCCAACGCGTGCGGGATTTTCGTGTCTTTAGACACTAGAGGGTTATCGAAATTCCTCGGCGGTAATAGCCTCCAGATACTCTTCGCTGACGTACCGGTATTCGATACGATCAGCGAATCCATGGGTAGGAAGTAAGGTTTCCGCTGCGCGACCAGCTGGCTTGTCCGTCGTCAACAAGACGACGTGGTCTGCTTCGTCAATATCGAGCAATTGGGCTGCAAGACCGACCAGTGCTGTATCTGCCTTTTCGGTGATATCCTCCTTGCGATCAGTTTCGTTGGCAATGAATCGGCGCGCATCGTCCATGACAGTTGAAACGGTCGAATTCGTATAGTCGAGGTCGTCGGCGACAGTAATCCAGCCCTCTTCGAACCCATCAGGATACGGGATATTTCCGGAGGGATACTCTTCAGCGGCGGGGTCACCACCGAGTTCTTCGTAGACACGCTGGGGAATCCGCAGTGAAACTTCAGCTTGTCGAAGCGCTCGTCGAAGTTGCTGGAATTTGTTCTTGTCCGGCCCACCACACCGAACAAATACACCAGTGTCCGCGATATAGACAGTTCTCATTCAGCCGGGTCGGCGTATGCTTTTGCGACTGGTTCGAGTGCCTGAAGAATAATCTCGGCCTCAAGTGGGGAAAGGTCGAGTTCACGGGCTGCAATCCGATTATTGACCGTGCCGTCAACGTACTCATATGCGTACTCAAGAGCAACTGCGAGGCCATCGAGACCGTGGCGGTCGATGTAGACATTGATGTCCTCGTCTTCATCGCGACGAGCGACAGCAGCGATGAGCGCTGGCGTAACTGTTTGGGTTTCGCCGTCTGTAGAGAGCGTAAGCGAGATCGGATCGGTTTCGTACTCGTAGGGTCGTTGCTCACGGGTTTTGGTCACAATACCAGCAGCTTCGAGCTTCTGAACGTAGTCGTAGGCCGTTCCTTGCGGAACACCCAAGGTGTCAATGAGTTGGGCAACAGTAACAGGACCGTTCTGTGAGACGTACACGTAGATCCGGGCAAGAGTAGGCGTCTCAAGAAGATCAACTACCGTCTGAAGCTGCTGAATTGGTGGCCGACCAGAGTGGGCAGGTGATTTCGACATCCTATTTATGTGTTATAGATAATTCGTAATAAGACTTCTGTCATTGACCCCAATGCTCCAGTGAATGTTAACCAACAAGCTTGGGTCAAATCTCAGTTTGTTGGTTAATTTCTATGTAGCGAGCTCTGATCCGCTCGTAATGTAGTAGGAACTCATTCCGTCGAGAGGTGGAATAGTCAGCTCACACTGCGTCTAGGTCGTAGCCCCACTCACGAAGCACTTCAGCGATGAGTTCTGGATTGCGCTGGGCGGCAACCATCGCTGCTTCTCGGTAATCAGATTTGTAGACGTTCTCACCGAGCATCTCTTCAAGTGTGTCTTGGAGTTCGTCTTCACCTTCGATGATTTCTTCGCGAAGGAAGTACGGAACCTGCTCGCGGCCTTCATTCACTTTGTCTCGGCGCAGTTTGTATGGCAGTGAGTCCATCGTTGGTCGCTGAGACACCGATTCAGACTCAGTCGTCGACTCTGAATCTACTTCCTCGGATTCGTCAGAAGAAGTATCAGTGCGTTCTTTCTCAACGTCTACGTCAGAAACTTCCTGCTCCTGCTCAGTAGGTCGCTCAACCTCCTTGTCGGACTCGTCGAGACCAGCATCTCGCGACCCTGATTTGAGCCCCATTACGCGGTCACCTCTGGCGTTTCAAGCCCCGCTTCTTTTTCGAGGTGGCGAGCGAGCTCGTCGAATTGCTCCAACGTCTCGAGTTCGTAGTCGCGTTTTCGGTCGCGATGTTCCTCGACATAGGTATATGGGCTGCACTGCTGTCTCCAACATCCTTCCATCAGGGAGCCACGCTCTCCGATGACAACTGGAACGGGGAATCCGCTTTCACGAAGTTCACCCAAGATTTCTCGCTGATCACGAGTGTCTTTGTAGCCAATTGGGACTACCGCAAGTACACCAACGTCGATGTTGATGCTTTGTTCTAGTCCGTCGACGAGGTCGTCTAGTCCTTCGATCGATTCTTGGCCTTTTGCTGTGGCCTCGAATGGGATGACGACGTTGCGGACGGCGACGAGTGCGTTGTAGAGTGTTGGTCCGGCTTTGCCTGCGGAGTCAACGATAATGACGTCGTATTCGTCACGTACATTCGCATCTCGAAGGACGCGGTGGAGTTGGTGATACATGCTGTAGGACTCCCCGAAATTCTCGGCTTGGTCTTTCTCGTTGAGGAGGAATTCGTGGAGGTCTTCGAGCATGTTGTGGGAGGGGATGAGGTCGATCCCTTCTTCGACTTCGATAGTGAGGTCGTGGAAGTCGCCTTTGGGTCGGCCGACAAGGTGGCGGACGAGGTTGTCTACTTCGGGGTCGCCGCGGTCATAGTCTGGGCCGAAGAAGTATGTGAGACTCCCGTTTTGGGTGTCCATGTCGATGACGAGGACATCGTGTCCCGCGCGTGCGTGACTTGCTGCGAGTGTCGCTGAGGTGGTTGTTTTCCCGACACCACCGGCCTCAGAGACTGGCGCATAGGTGAGCATTATAGCCGATAGTTGTAGACATTGGATATAAAACTAAGTCAGACAATGTAGCCACATCATATGACTATTGACTGTAACTATAGTATACAACTATAGTATAGATGTATACAGCCCAGGCATAGGTTATAGCTGTGGCAGTGGAATATCGGACTCGGTTAGTTGTTTCTAAAGAACGAAGCTGGTTTAGAACTATAGGTATAGCATATAGTTATAGTTTGCACCTATAGTCGCTACATCGGTTCCGTATACGATCATCTCTTCTAGACAAAATATTTCTGTCTGCAGCTGAGGGT